>JAAYFB010000226.1 GCA_012728465.1 Proteiniphilum sp.
ACACGAAAATGTTCAAAAGTGGTTCGATATTTACGCTTTGCCATACGAAAATGTCAAAAAGTGAATGTGCAAAACACGTTGTCATTTGACAACGTCAAATTGCAAATGATATTTAACACGCACATTTATTATTTACGTTAATTTTAAATGTATTTTACATTTGAGTTAAGTTAATTTTTTAACATTGAGGTTTTGATCGAAAAAAACAGTATGTTTTTGTATATGCCTCAATTCCTCAATTGATATATTTTGAAGATTGAAATTCATTTCATTTCTGTTTTAGTTTAAAATCTATCAATACTTCAAGAGGCATTATTTCAGTTTCGGGAGAATTCCTTAATTCAAAAATCAAAAATGCGAAATCTGAATTCAGTTCTGATATTTATTTTGTAAGTTTGCAATAAATAATTTAAGGGTTTAGATATGCTTATACGACTCAAACCCTAGGCTATGTTTATTGCAGCAAATGGCCAAATGAAAAGATAATTACAAACAAAAAAATAGATTAAAAGACTTATGATGCACAACTGGTTTGAATGCAAGGTTAGATATGACAAAACGTTAGACACGGGCATGATAAAGGCCGTGACAGAACCATACTTAGTGGACGCACTATCATTTACGGAGGCCGAAGCTAGAATTATAGAAGAGATACGTCCATATATTACTGGAGAATTTTCGATTGCCAACATTAAACGAGCTAAGTTCTCGGACACATTTTTTAATGAAACAGGGGATAGATACTTCAAAGCAAAACTTTATTATATCACCTTAGATGAAAAAAGTGGTACGGAAAAGAAAACTGCAGTGAACATGCTAATACAAGCTACAACAATAAACGAGGCACTAGAGACTGTGGAAAAAGAAATGAAGCAAACGATGATAGACTACTCTATTGCAGCAATAACCGAAACGCCCATAATGGATGTATTTCTGTACGGCGAAAAAGGTAATGTGGAGAAAGCAGAATGAGCGTAAAAGATAATATCGAGAAGCTACGCAAGCAAGTTCCACAAAATGTAAAGATTGTTGCGGTCTCTAAATTTCACTCGACTGATGAAATAATGGAGGCCTACAATGATGGACAATTTTATTTTGGCGAAAGTCGAGTTCAAGAACTTGAAGTGAAGCAGCCACAATTACCACAAAATATAGAATGGCACTTCATAGGCTCCCTTCAACGAAACAAAGTTAGGTTTATAGCACCTTTCGTCACTCTAATTCATAGTCTAGACAGCGAACGACTAATGAGAGAAATAAATAATCGGGCTGAACAAAGCAATCGCATTATCCCGTGCTTAATACAGCTACATGTGGCTAACGAGGAGACTAAATCTGGATTTACTCCTGATGAAGCTAGGGCTTTTCTTGACAGTGGCAATTGGAAGCAATATGCGAACGTGCAGCTTTGTGGCGTGATGGGGATGGCTACATACACGGATGATAAAGAGCAAATAAGATCTGAATTCAAGATGATTAAATCACTCTTTGATGAATTTAAAACTAAGCACTTTGCCAATGAAGATTCATTTAGAGAAGTATCGATGGGCATGTCGGGCGACTACCCCATTGCTATTGAAGAGGGGGCAACAATAATAAGAGTAGGCACACTTATATTTGGAGAAAGATAGTGTTACCCTAGCACCATCATCAATTGCAAAGCTAATCTCTATAACAAATTATACTCGCGGGGTAACTATATGTAACCCCGCGAAACACTATATAACTATCTTAAAAATCCAACCCTGATTACTCACTCCATTAATGATAGAGTTAATCTAATGTTTAGAAAAAACACATCAATCATATCAATTCCATTTATATAACATCGATGTCAATATATTTTACTATTTTTGTGATTAGATAAAACCGAAAAATATACATTCGAAATGATAAGCTTAGAAACAACCTTCGCTGGATTAACACTAAAAAATCCATTTATAGCTGCAAGTAGCGGTTTAAGCAACTCTTTGTCAAAAATTAAAGAGCTGGAAAAAGCAGGAGTAAGTGCTATTGTTCTAAAATCACTATTTGAAGAACAGATTGAGAACCATAGCGAAAAACTACAACAAATTGCGGACTATCCAGAAGCAGCCGATTATATCAACACATACATAAGTATGAATCACGTAGATAAATACTTAGATTTAATCAAATCTGCTAAGGCTGAATGCAAAATACCAATTATTGCTAGCATTAATTGCTATAAACTATCTAAATGGGTTGATTTTGCAAAAAGTATCCAAGATGCAGGAGCAGATGCTATTGAGCTAAATATTTTCCTACTCAATACAGGTGAATTTGAAGATAGCAAACTTGAGGCAACGTACATCAATATCGTTAGAGAATTAAGAAAACTAATAAAAATTCCGCTCATAGTGAAAATGGCTAACAGCGTTGGCAATCTACCTAAATTGGTTAATAGCCTAAAAGCATTAGGAGCAGATGGTGTTGTATTATTTAATCGCTTTCATCAGCTAGATATTGATATAAACAAGATGGAAATTTCGTCAGGAACAGTATTTAGTCATCCAGCAGATTTTCATAATACACTTAGATGGACAGCAATAGTGTCAGGCCGTACGACCGACATTGACATAGCATGTTCTACCGGCATACATACATGGGAAGATGTTATCAAAGGAATACTTGCAGGTGGGTCAGCAGTACAGCTATGTAGCGTACTATATGAGCAAGGAATGGACACTATAGGAAATTTCATAACGTGTCTAGAGGAATGGATGCTACAAAATAATTATGAGAGAATAGACGACTTTAAGGCTAAACTAAACTACGCTAGCATTAAGGATCCTACACTATATGAGCGTGTTCAGTTTATGAAATACTTCTCCAACTATAAATAAATCTTCAATACACGCATTACTACTACATCCACTAAGATTGGATTACGGAAATAAATAAAATAAGAATTGAAATGAATATACAACAACTTGAATATATAATTGCGGTTGATAATCATCGCCACTTCTCGAAAGCTGCAGAAGCATCATTTGTTACACAGCCTACATTAAGCATGATGATTCAAAAGCTAGAAGATGAATTGGGTGTAAAAGTATTTGACAGAACTCAACTCCCAGTACAACCCACCGAGATTGGCTCTAAGATAATAAAACAAGCTAGGATGGCAGTTGCACAAATTAATCACATCAAAGAGATAGTGCAGGAAGAGAGAAATGAAGTAAAAGGAACTTTCAAACTAGGAATTATCCCAACCGTTTCTCCATACTTGTTGCCCAAAATAATGAATGTCCATACTAAACTGAACAATGATATTCAAATAGTTGTGAAAGAGCTAACGACAATTGATATTCTTCGCTCTCTTGCAAACGGCAGCTTAGATGGAGCAATATTGGCTACACCACTTGGAGACGAAAGCATAAAAGAAGTGCCAATATATTATGAGAGATTCTACGCATACGTTTCACCAAAAGAGACGGCTCTATTTGCTAAAAACTATATTGACGAAGAGGACTTATCTAACAAAAAGCTGTGGATGCTAGACGAAGTGCATTGCTTTAGAACTCAAATTTTGCACCTATGTAACATAAAAAAGCAAACACCCAACAACTCAATATTTACTTTCGAGGCAGGTAGCATCGATACATTGATAAAAATAGTTGACGATAATGATGGTATAACTGTAATTCCTGAAATGGCAATAGAAAACCTAACGGAAAAACAGAAGAAAAATATACGTCCTATCAAAGACTCAACGCCAGTGAGAGAGATTAGCTTGATAACAAAGAAAGACTTTGTGAGAGAAAGGCTAATAAATATTATCGTGGATGAGATAAAAGAAGCTGTGCCACATCAATACAAAGATAGTGCACTGAAGAAGTATGTAGTGCCATTGTA
>JAAYFB010000227.1 GCA_012728465.1 Proteiniphilum sp.
ACTTAAAGCAGGGAGACAACTGGGTAGAACAACTTAAAGAAAAGAAATCTAAATATGCAATCATAGGCATACCTGAGGACATTGGTGTGAGAGCCAATTTTGGACGCCCAGGCACAGCATCCGCTTGGAACAATTTTTTGGATACATTTCTGAATATTCAACACAATCATCTATGCAAAGGAGATTGGTTTACCATACTTGGCGAAATAGATGTTAGCCACGAGATGCAACAGTCGCAAACCCTCAACCCACATAATGAAGAAGAACGCAATAAGCTATTCGATATGGTAACACATATAGATAATGTGGTAGCCGAAACTATAAAAGGAATAGTGCAAGCAGGAAAAACACCTATAATAATAGGTGGGGGGCACAATAACGCCTATGGAAACATAAAAGGACTTTCGCAAGCATTAGGCACAAGCGTAAACGCTATAAATTTTGATGCACACACCGATTTCAGACCCCTAACAGAGGGGCGACATAGTGGTAATGGATTTTCGTATGCCCTTAATGATGGTTTTCTACACAACTATTTTATATTTGGTATTCACGAAAACTATCTCTCTACCACCATACAAAACTCAATCAAGAAACACTCCAAAAGAGTAAAGTATATATCGTATGAAGAGATAGCCGTCAGGCGTAATACAATATTTGAAGAGCAACTATTTGCCGCAAGCACACATATAGAGGACAAACCATTCGGAATAGAGATAGACCTCGACAGCCTGCCAATGATAGCTAGTAGCGCCATCACCCCAAGTGGTTTTTCGATAGAAGACCTGAGGCACTTCACCCACTACTTTGCACAAAAAAGCAATGCATCATACCTACACATATGCGAAGGAGCACCAACGCTAGCATCTAACAAAAACCCCAGCCTTGTGGGCAAGTTAATAACGTATATCGTCACCGACTTTGTAAAAGCCTAATCACCAAATCTTCTAATGTTCACCTTCTTTTGTTGAACATCAATCACGAAAGCATCCATCTTAGCAATCTTGCCAGGCAACACCTCCACTACTTGCAGCGAGTTCTCGCAGGTAGTGTTTGCCGGCAACGAAGTTTTTATAAGCTCCACTCTATATTCGCCAGTAGGCAAGAAAGCGGTAAACGTAGCATCATCATTAGTAGCCACTCTATGCTTCACAACCCCATCTGTGCTTGTAATTTGAAATATAATTCCCTCTACCTTAGGCTCAATCTCCATAGAGGTACGAGAATCAAACTTATATGTTATCCTGCCCGACACAACTCCCGCCTGTTGCAACGGAATTTGTATCGATGATTTAAATTTATCCACTTTTAGAGTATCCGCATCACCAAACCACCCCTTCTCAGAAATTTGTCCCACCTCGTATTTTCCAAAAGGAACCTTACGATAAGTAACCTCACCCTTATCATTAGTAACAAATGGTTTTTTATCAATCACCACAGGATAACCCTTAGCTGGCTCATCACCCACATCATATACACCATTTGAGTTTCGGTCGTGATACACAAAAGCCTTCACCCTACTCTTCTTATTAGCATTAGCCCTCACACCTTGCAAATGAACAGTAAGCCCCAACTCGTTACTATACGAGCTCACCGATGGTAAGTTTTTATACTTATAGCTATACCAATTTGAATTTACAAACATCGAAAACCATTTCGACATATTATATCTCACATTCAGATAAGCCGATGGCGAAAAGTCGGAATAATAATCCTTACTCATTCCCGCATTAGCCATTACCGACAATCTATTATCAAAAAATTGCTGATTGACAGACATCGACGAAATAAACCTTTCGTAAGGATTAGTTCCGCGTGATGCCGTCATTTGCTCCGAAAGATAATAACTACCCCTTTGATACTGAGCCATCACATTGAGCCACTTGATAGAGTAAGATAAATTGACACGATACTGCTCATTACTATTATCCGATATAGAATTTGTGGAATGTCCATACTCTCCTGACAAACTTGCTGAGTGACCAATCTTGCGACTACTCCACGACATAGACCCACGCACACGATTAGCATTCATCTCAATAACCGATTCTGGAGAAACATTTTGCTGATAACTATTCGAATGCTCATACTGATGCTGATAACCAATGCCAAAAGTCACATTCACCAACTTAGGAAAATATATATCACCATTAGCCATCAAATTGCCAGTATTAGTATTCACAGGAAACACATACGAACGCGGTTTGAAGCGCGAATAATAAGCATTTGTGTTAAATGAAAAATCATTTATCCTTTTCGATACCGATTGCTGAAGCGACAACACACCCTTTCTATTACCAGGAAAATAACTCGAACTCAGATAATAACTTCCAGAAAGGTTAACCCCCTTAGCTTCACCATTGTATCTCAGTTCGCCCGATCCCGTTGCCTTATTGCTATTATCTTCAAAAAGCTGACTAATAGCAC
>JAAYFB010000228.1 GCA_012728465.1 Proteiniphilum sp.
GGTTAAAAGTGAATGGTTTTTCATCAATTTCTATTTTGCGGAAGCATTTTGCAAATGACAAAGTCATTTCGCCAAAAATAAATGCCATTTTTCAAACCATTTTTGCTCATTTCCATTTTTTTTGTGTCAACCATATTTGACCTTTGCTCATTGCCTTTTAGGCGAGTGTCAATGTGATTTGAGTTTTGCTCGTTGTCGAAAATGCGAAGAGATTTTGGAATGCATTTTAGATTACTCAACTTGTCAACAAAATAGAACTGAAATAAATTTCAAACTTCAAACTTCAAAATTGATAAGTTGCGGAATTGCGGAATTATGTAAATACATAATTAAATAGGTATCGGCTTTATGGTTATTCTTTTTTTCTTTACTTTTACGGTTGTATTGAAAACTAATCACTTTATTGTTGATTATGTATGATTTACGATGATGAATGTAAATAAATATCAGAAAATCAATATTTAAATAAAACAAGAAGATATGTCAACAACTGAAATTTTAAACTTAAGTCCTAAGAGTGTTTGGAAATACTTCCACGAACTGACTAAAATTCCTCGTCCTACTGGACAAATGGAAGCGGTTACTAAATATGTTATCGATTTTGGGGCGTCTCTTAATTTAGAGACTAAACAAGACAAAGTGGGTAATGTACTTATCAAGAAGCCTGCGTCTAAAGGGTACGAAAATCATCCTCCAGTAATTATTCAATCGCATCTTGATATGGTTCCACAAAAGAATTCTGATGTTAATCACGATTTCACAAAGGATCCTATTCAAACTCATGTAGATGGCGAGTGGCTACGTGCTAATTCTACTACTTTGGGTGCCGATAATGGTGTTGGTTGTGCAATGATGATGGCAGTTCTTGAGGACGATATGTTGAATCATCCTGCTATCGAAGCACTATTCACCATCGACGAAGAGGTGGGTATGAATGGAGCTTTTGGCTTGGAGCCAGGCTTTCTTAAAGGAACAATGATGCTAAACCTAGATACTGAAGAGGATGGCGACTTATGCGTTGGCTGTGCTGGGGGTACTGATGTAAATATATTTTTTCAATTTAAGCAAGATGAGCAAATTGCTGATGGTGATGTAGCTTTCAAAATTAGCTTAACTGGACTAAAAGGTGGGCACTCAGGCACTCAAATTCATCTAGGGCATGCTAATGCAAATAAATTGATGAATAGATTTTTGAAAGATGTGGTAAGCAATTACGAGGCTAGATTGGCTTCAATCAATGGGGGCTCGCTTCGTAATGCAATTCCACGTGAGTCATTTGCGGTAGTTACTATTCCTGAACAGTTGTCAGATGATATCATTGATTTAGCAGCGGAGTATCAAGAACTATTTAGAGAAGAATTTGCAAGCATCGAAGATGCAATATCTCTAAAAGCTGAAAAAACGGACATGCCAAAGTCATTGATTCCTGTAGAGATTCAAGATGGATTGATCAACGCAGTTGAAGGATGCCAAAATGGAGTGATAAGTATGCTAGCTGAATTTCCTGATGTAGTTGAGAGTTCGCTTAATCTAGCTCTTGTAGAGTCTTCAAACGAAAAAATAGAGGTAAACTTCCTAGTTCGTAGTTCATCGGAGAGTCGCAAAGAATGGGTTTGCTCATCAGTTGAGAGTGTGTTTAGCCTTGCAGGTGCTAAAGTGGAGTTTGATGCAGACTATCCAGGATGGCAGCCTAACGCTAGCTCTGAACTATTGAATGTTATGACAAAATTGTATATGAGCAAATATGGTGAAAGACCCAATGTTAATGTTATTCATGCTGGTTTAGAGTGTGGCATTATTCAATCTAGGGTAGATCATAATCTTGATATTGTATCTTTTGGTCCTACCATCACTGGAGCTCACTCGCCAGATGAGGCTGTTCATATTCCAGCTGTTGAGAAGTCTTACGATTATCTGTTGGCTATACTCGAAGAACTGAAGTAGTCAGCAACTTTCTTGCAATTTGAAATTGGTCAATTAGCCGCACATCTTTTGTCGGTTAGTTATTACCCCCAATTTCAGATTACTATTTAACCTAGCCTAATTTGAATTTATATTAGGCTAGGTATTTTTTAAATTAGAATTCTATTATTTAGAATAATGAGAAAACGAAGTAAAAAGCATATTTATTTGCCCATTGCACTTGCAGTTTATGCCATTGTTATGGCTGTTATAGGTTATCCTAAGTACAAAAGCTCGGAGCAGAGCATGTATCAATTTTGGGGAGTACTTGCAGGCACAATTTTATTATCGGTAATCCTTCATTTCATATTAAAACGGAGGGAGAAAAATCGTGATAAGTTTAGATAATTGCAATCTTTATATATGTCAAGATATTAAACAACTAAAATAATGAAACGAACAACATTAACTCTATTATTGCTAATATCAATAGTCTTAGTACATGCTCAGCAATCTTTAGGACAAAGCTATAAATTTAGATTATATCTTAAGGATAAAGGTAATAGTGAGTACAATATTAACGAACCTGAAAAATTTTTATCACAAAAAGCAATAGATCGCAAATCTCGTCAAGGTGTCGCAATAGATGAAACAGATTTACCCATATCTAGCGATTACTTTAGCCTAATTACTGCCGCTGGTGGCAAGATTGTCTCACATAGTAAGTGGTTTAATACCCTAGTTGTACAGTTAAGTGATAGTTCTAGAATTGATGATTTAACTAATTTATCATTCGTTGAGTCGGCTAAATATATTTGGCGTGGAGAGGATAGAGTGAAAGGATTGATAACTAGACCGAGGCTTCATGCCACTACGTCAATTGAGATTAATGATATTGATAGTATTAGTATAAATGGTTTAGCTGAATCTCAATTTGCACTTCATAATGCCTACAACCTATACAAAGCTGGCTATTCGGGACGGGGTATTAATATTGGAGTTATTGATGCAGGCTTTACTAATGTAGATGTTATTCCTTATTTTATTTCAAATAATATAGTTGAGTATAAAAGCTTTGTGCCCGATGGCGAAGTGTTAGTTGACAGTGACCACGGCACTAGAGTGTTTTCTACTATTTCGGCTGTTGTACCTGGGCAAATGATGGGCTCTTCGACAAGTGCTAACTTTTATCTATTACATTCTGAGGATGTCTCTTCAGAGTTCCCAGTAGAGGAAGATTATTGGGTACGTGCAGTAGAATATGCCGACAGTGTGGGAGTTGATGTAATAAATAGCTCGTTGGGATATAGTAAGTTTGATGATAATGAATTAAATTATTCACACGCTGAGCTTGATGGGCGTACTTCGATAATGACTTTGGCTGCTGACATGGCTTTTGATAAAGGAATGATAATAGTAACAAGTGCTGGAAATGAGGGTAGCAAAGAGTGGCAAAAGATATCAGTTCCTGGTGATGCTACTAAGGCATTAACTGTGGGAGCTGTAAATTCAGATGGTACTATTGCCTCTTTTAGCTCAAAAGGCTACACTGCCGATAATAGGATAAAGCCAGATGTTGTATCCGTGGGACAGGGCACAATAACTATTGGTCAGAATGGTAAAATCGGTACAGCCAATGGAACTTCTTTCTCGTCGCCCTTTATGGCTGGATTGGTTGCTACATTATGGTCGGTTAATCCCGAAATGGATAGAAGTGAACTAATTAATATAATAAAAGAATCAGGAGATAGGTATCATAATCCCGACTCTGTGTATGGTAATGGTATTACAGATATTGATGCAGCATTGAAGAGAGTGCTAGGTACTATTCCTGTTCTTGATAGTGGTTATGAAGATGATTTATTTTCTGTTAATAAAACAGATGATAATAATTTTGAGATTGAATTAATTGATACCAAGTTTAATGCCCTTAATTATATAATTAATATTGTTGACGAATCTGGTGCTCTTATTTCTCGTCAAACTGCTTCAGAAGAGAAGACTAATATTCTTATTGGTGATGGACTTAGAGAGAATAATGGTTCAATATTTGTTGTGTTAACCGCTCCTCATGCCCAAAAAACGGTGAGATTTAAGATTTAGATTATGGACAACTTATCCTTTTCATTACTAGAGCTAAATACGCAGGTTCGAGATGCAATTCAGAGCTATTTGCCTGATGCTTATTGGCTGCGTGCAGAGACTAGTGATGTTCGACGTAATCAGAATGGACATTGCTATCTTGAGTTTATTGAGAAGGATTCGCGTAATCAAAATATAGTAGCTAGAGCTCGGGGAACAATTTGGAGTAATATATTTAATTTATTATCCGCATTTTTTGAAGAGCAAACAGGGCAACAATTCACTTCAGGGCTAAGTGTATTAGTGAAAGTTACGATTGAGTTTCACGAACAGTATGGCTACTCGCTTAATGTGATTGACATCGACCCATCATTTACCATTGGTGAGATAGCACGTAATAGGCAATTGATTATTGCGCAACTAGAAGCAGATGGAGTCCTCAATTTGAATAAAGAGATTGAGTTGCCTGAATTA
>JAAYFB010000229.1 GCA_012728465.1 Proteiniphilum sp.
ATTAAAACCTTACGCATCACGGATGAGGAGATACGGGAGCGTATGGTTTTTGAAAACCTTGAAATAGTTGAACAGCTAACTAGAGATGGAAATTCATGCTTGATGAGTTTAGGACATTGTGGAAATTGGGAGTGGGTGCCTTCTATAATATTGCATCTTCCATCACAGATAAAATTGGGCATGGTGTATAAGAGATTATCGTCTAAAGATTTTGATGATTTTTTCTTGCGTCTTCGTTCTCGATTTGGTCCTAGAGCAATAGAGATGAAATCAATTTATCGAACCATCGTGCAAAACAGAAATGAAGGTGTTACTATGCTAATAGGTTTTTTGAATGACCAGCGACCACGTCCAAGTGCTAATGAGTTTTGGGTGAAGTTTTTAAATCAAGACACTGTAGTGCAAACAGGAATGGAGCGGATTGCTGCACAGATGGG
This sequence comes from Proteiniphilum sp., assembly GCA_012728465.1. Classification (GTDB taxonomy): domain Bacteria; phylum Bacteroidota; class Bacteroidia; order Bacteroidales; family Dysgonomonadaceae; genus Petrimonas. Next base: position 438 of record JAAYFB010000229.1, read on the forward strand.
TTTTGCAGTAACATATCTAGATATTAAAAAAGTAAAGCGAGGATTCTACAAATGTACCGTTTCGGCAATTACTGCGGATGCTAGTAAGGAGGATGAGCATGTGGTGTCCGAAATATATACTCGAAAGCTGGAGCAGACAATAATTGAAAATCCTGCATACTATTTGTGGACTCACAACAAATGGTCACGCTGTAAACCTGATAATGCATATAAATGAAAACCTCAGTAGTAATTTTAAATTGGAATGGGCGTAAGCTACTAGAACAGTTTTTGCCTAAAGTAATCAAACATAGCGTTGATGTAAACACTGAAGTGATAGTGGCAGATAATGGATCTACTGATGACTCTGTTGAGTATCTTAAAACAAATTTTCCTTTTGTTAGACTCATTATTTTAGATAAAAACTATGGATTTGCAGAGGGGTATAATAGAGCATTGTCTCAAGTAGATTCGGAGTATGTGGTTTTGTTAAACTCTGACATAGAAACTACGGATAATTGGCTGTCAATATTAATAGATTACATGGATGCCAATCCTGGTGTAACTGCAGTGCAACCCAAAATATTGGACCAAAAGAAAAAAACACACTTTGAGTATGCAGGTGCTGCTGGAGGATTTATAGATAGATATGGGTATCCCTATTGCAGAGGTAGAGTGCTAGGCACAGTAGAGAAAGATAATGGTCAGTATGACAATGCAATTCCTATCTTTTGGGCAACTGGTGCTTGTTTATGTATTCGTCGTGAAGACTACTTTGAGGAGGGAGGCTTAGACGGTAGATTCTTTGCTCATATGGAGGAGATAGATTTATGTTGGAGATTGAATGCTCGAGGACATGTTGTTGAGTGCGTGCCACAATCTATTGTTTATCATGTAGGCGGTGCATCTTTATCTGCCGAAAGCCCACGCAAAACATATCTCAACTTCCGGAACAATCTTTTAATGCTATATAAAAACCTTCCACAGAATAGATTGATTCCGGTGATGGCTATGCGATTTATGTTAGATATTGCTGCATCGTTACACTTTTTGGTTCAAGGCAAAACCAAAAATGCTTCTGCTGTGTTTGGAGCATTCAGAGATTACTTGAAGATGAAGCCAGAGTTTAAAGAGGATAGACGAAATAATATAGATAGGACAATTGTACATAATCCTGGAACTATGTATCAGGGATTGATAATATGGGACTATTATGTGAGGGGAAGGAGGACGTTTCAAAATAAATAGAGTTTATATCACTCAAAATTAAACGACAGGACAATCATCTGTTGCACCGCCTTTGAAATTGATTTAGGATATTTCATTAACTCTTGATCAACTAGGTCATCTCTCTTTGTTTCATAAATATCAGTCATGCCAAAGCAAAATTTAAGCTCGGGGCTAAGCTTGAAGTAGGGTAGGTAAAAGTCGCATCCAACGCCAATTTCCAGGCCATAATCAAGAGGCTTTAGCAAAACAGGGTTATTTTTGCGTGGCGTAAGTTCTAAGCTAGCGTATGCACCTGCAATTACGTAAGGCCGATAATTGTCTTTGCGTCCACCATTAAATTTTATTTGAACGGGTAGGGTTAGATAATTGTTTCGTGTGCTAGTTTTGAATTCTTCTCCCGAGGATTGCTCCCTAAATATGAAATCTTTACTTCCTAAGTGTAGAGTGGGAATAGCACGTAGGTTCATAAATTGATTAAGATACAAATCACCTATTAGCCCCACACTAAATCCTGGCGAATAGTGCGGAATCTCCGAAAACCACACTTCACCATCATCGTTTTGGTGGCCCGATTGTGTTATTCTAAGATCTTGAGTGTGAAATCCAACTGTAAATCCTAGATGGAAAATTTTATTGTCCACATATGGTAGGTTTTGCAACTTATGGTGCTGAGCTAACACATTTGTGGATAATAACGATATCGCTATTACTATTATAAAAACTGCTTTTTTCATCATTAATTAAAACGACAACTATATAAACTTATTGTAAAGCATAGATTATTAATTGTGATAACAGCAATTGCTACTACTATGATATTGTGAATTGATAAAAACAAGAAATAAACTTTATTGCTTTTTTATTTTTGAAAATCTAACTACCTTTGCCGTCATAGTTTCAGGATATGTAATATTATCCCCATCTATTAATCTAGTAAACTAATTAATTATTATGGCTTACGTAATTAGCGAAGATTGTATTGCTTGTGGTGTTTGCATCGACGAGTGTCCTGTAGAGGCTATTTCTGAAGGCGATATTTATTCTATCGATCCAGAGCTTTGTACTGATTGTGGCACTTGTGCAGATGTTTGTCCAACTGAAGCAATCTCACCAGAGTAGTTCAATTAATTGTTTGAACTGAAATAATAAGGCTGAACGATTCATTCGTTCAGCCTTATATTATTATATGTAAAACTATACAGTTGTAAGTCTAAATATCGTATTTGTCTCTAATGTCATTTAGAAGCTTCTCATTTGCGTCTTCCAACAGATCCATTACAAGTTCAAACCCAGAAGAGTCGCCATAATATGGGTCGGGAATTGAATCGTAAGAATAATTGTTGGAAAAGTCTGTCATTCTATATATTTTAGACTTCTCAATTTCATTTTCTGCCATCTTGCTTACATTGTTGTAGTTGTCATTATCCATTACAATGATGTAGTCAAAATTTTTAAAATCTTTGCTAGTAAATTTTCTTGACCTAGAATTAAAATCATAGCCTCTGAAGCTGCCATGCTGTCTCATTCTTTCATCAGGTAATTCGTTTTCGTGCCATCCCGATGTGCCCGCTGAATCGACAAGTATTTCGTCTTCAAGATTTGCATTCTCCACCATCTTCTTTAGAATGCCTTCTGCAGCTGGTGATCTACAAATATTACCAAGACAAACAAATAAAACTTTAACCCTTTTTTTAGTTGAATTCAAAACCTGCATAATTACTAAATTGTTATAAGCTAAAACAATGTGTGCAAAGATACATCTTTTTGTTTTATAAAAACTTATAAGATACATAGATTTTAATAGCGGCTTGACGCTCTACTTTTATTGTTGCTGTGTTTTGTAGGGTTATGTAGCGCTTATATTATGAGTATTCTTTTGGCAAAAAAACTGTCAGATATATATAAGTAAATGTGTGTTTGTCCTATTAAGTATATCTTTTAGTCCATTTTTTTAAAAAACTCATTTTGTATTACTGCATTTTTGATATATGACAATTGTGTCAGGTTTTATTCAGTTTAATGTTGCTTTTGTCAGATTTGAACTTATTTTTATAAGGAAAGTATGTCAAAATGTCAGTTTTAGAGGCTTGGCAAAGTTTTTGTATTACATAGTTATATAACATTGAAAAAATAAAAAATAAGAAATATGAATTTTAATAATTTTACAATCAAGGCACAGGAGTCGGTGCAAGAATCGATAGATTTGGCCCGAACCAACAATCAGCAAATTATAGAGCCCACACATTTGCTTAAAGGATTGACAATAGTGGGTGAGGATATTGTTAACTTCCTATTTCAAAAAATGGGAGTTAATGTAACTCAGTTGCAGTTGAATATAGATAAAGATATTGAATCATTTCCTAAAGTATCTGGAGGTGAACCTACTTTAAGTAGAGAGTTGAACTCTGTATTTCAAAAGGCAAATGATATAGCTAGTAAAATGCAAGATCAGTTTGTGTCAATTGAGCATCTTTTGTTGGCAATAATATATGAAAAAAACTCCGCTTC
>JAAYFB010000230.1 GCA_012728465.1 Proteiniphilum sp.
GTATCTACAACGGCATCCATCTCATTAGCAAATGCGTCTAGAGATGAAATGTTTTTAGCTGATAAATCTGCGATGATTGTTTCTGCCTTTTTTTCATTAATCAATCTGCTTTTGATTGTTGACTCAAGCTCCGAAAGTGGTGCAGTCCCAGCAGGATATACTTGATCTACTCTAGCGATAATTCTAGTGTTAGATAGATCAAACTTCTTCACTGTGCCCATTTTCTTTTCGTTAACTGCCCATGTAACCACTTGACGAGAGTTAGGAATATTCATTAATGAGAAGTCATTTGCAGATACCGAAGTGTTAGGCATTACGAAATATCCTTTTTCTGATGCTAATTCACTAAAGTTTTTGCTAATATTGGGTTCGCTAACAAGCTGGTTCAACTCATTATCTATATTATTTGAGGTCTTTTCGCTAACTAACACAGGGATGCTTACAGTAGCCAACTTGTACTTAGTTACTGGTGCAGTTCTTTCCTCTACTTGTAGAATCATTTGCTGACCTGGCAATTTAATTTTGAAAGGTTCGCCAATTGGTGCACTAAATGCTGCCTTCACTAAGTCTGCTCCCGCAGAGAAAAGGTCAATTTCACGTGCCCAACCAATATCACCACCATTTGCTTGTGGATTAAGGCTATTTGCAACTTCCGCAAATGACTTTCCACTTGTAAGTTCGTTGAAGATGCTATCAACAAAGTTGGTAACAATACTATCTTGTCCCATCACCGTTGCGTCAGGTATTGCCATCATGCGAAGGTGTACAGAATCTGGTGCTTGAGTTTTATCTATCAATTTATAGATATTGAAACTGTTGCCCTCTTTTTGTGGACCTTCTACATCTGAAATTGATGCAGTTTCGATAAATGACTTTTGTCTGTCATCCAATAGTGCTGCTGATACATAAATATCTCTATAAGGAATATCAGAGTAGTCAGCTACTACGGATGCTATGTTATTTGTCTCAAGTAGTTTTTCATAAGCCTCATTTGCTAATACTTCTATTTCTGCAAAATCTTCTTCGCTAGGTACTATTTCTTTAGTGAAATATGATATTTTTGCTAAAGGTACATCCATTTTGAAAGATGATTTATTTTTGTCGTAAAATGATTTTACCTCTTGTGCAGATACTGAAACCACTGAATCTGGAATAGCGAAGTAATTTTTTACTGCATAAGCTATATCAGATGATTGTTGAGATAGGTCGAATGACGTTTTGGCTTCATTGTCATTCACCATAATTGAGCCTGATAGAAGCAAGTCATACTTCTCTTGCAAACGCTGATATTTAACCATGTTCTCAATAAACAGCCATACATTCTTGTATTGTTGTATCATGGCTCTTTCCTCAGGCATTGCTGATTGGTCTGGACCATTTACAGTTGCTAAAAACTGAATTAAACCTTCTCTATCAAATACTCCTGTTTCTGGATTGATAAAAAATGGTAGGGATTGTAGCAACGGAGAAATTGATTCACCATGAACTAAGTCATTCAATTCTGCTTTAGAAACCGAAATGCCTAGTTTAGAAGTTTGATTATCTAGAATGATTTCACGAACCATTTGATCATAAACTGCTTCTCTGATTTGTTGAGTAGTTGCTTCATCTAAAGATGTTTGTCCACTAATCATTTTTTGGAACTCTTCCCATTCTGTAATTCTATTTGCATACTCTTGTGTTGAAACAACTTTTCCGTTCACAGAGAACGCTTTGTCTTTTGATTTAGCAAATAGAGTGTTTCCTGAAGTAAGTAAATCGCCTAATATAAAGGCTAGTAGAGCAACGCCAATGACAGTGACCAAAAGAATGCCCTTGTCTCTAATTTTCTGAAGTGTAGCCATTTAACTTTTTTGTATTATTTGTAAACTGTTATATTTTTAATATTATTTTCTATAGGAGTGCAAAGTTAGCAAAATTTGCAAAGATTGGAACTTTAATTTGAAAAAAAGCACTGATATTGAGGATGACATGAAATATAATCTACGAATCTATTTCTTCAATAGTCAATTTCACTACTTCTATTTTGCGTGTTGTAACTTTTAATATTTTAAAAGTGTAGTTTCCTACTGTTATGATTTCGTTTCTATTAGGGATACGTTGTGTGTAGTGCAACAATAGTCCTGCAATGGTGGAGTAATCATCCGATTCGGGGAGCTCAAATCCATATTCTTCATTTATAGTATCTATCTCGGCACGACCAGACAAAACATATTCTTTATCAGTATATTGTTTAACAAATTTAGATTGGTCATCAAATTCGTCTTCAATTTCTCCAAATATTTCTTCTACCAAGTCTTCGATTGTCACAATACCAGAAGTGCCTCCAAACTCGTCAACTACTACGGCAATACTCCTATGCTGTTGCATAAGCTCGCTCATTAATTTGTTTGCCTGCATACTTTCGGGCACAAAAGATATTTTGGCAATTCGTTGGGTCCAGTCTGATGTATCACCAAACATTTCCCATACATGAATGTAACCAATTATATTGTCAATATCTTCTTTATATACAAGGATTCTTGATAGACCCGTATCAATAAAAGTTTCTTTCAATGTGTCTATGTCTGCTTCTTCACTAATGGCGACAATATCTGCACGTGGCACCATACAATCTCTTACTTTCATTAATGAGAACTCAAGTGCATTTCTAAGAATTTTCACTTCCGACTCTGCATCACCTACATCGTTCATGTCTTCTATTCCTTTTCTAAGAAAACTATCTATGTCATTTCTGTTTAGTGAGTCTTCGTCACTCTCTTTTTGCTTTATTCCAAATGTAGATAGTGTCAATTTAGATAAAAAATGAAATGTCTTAAAAAAAGGTATGAAAATAATGTATAGTAGATATGTTGGTATTGCTAGTGTTTTTACCCAAAAGTTGGGATTACGTGCTATGATGGCGCGTGGTAATATTTCACCACTTATCAAAATAACAATGCTTATCACTATTGCGATGATAATGCTTGTTGTTATAGGGTTAGCAAATGATATGATTGTTGGGTATGTTGAGAAGATGATTAAGGTAGAAAAATATGTGAATATTGTCAACATTATAATGTTGGCTGTGGATAATGTTGACAGAAACAATCTGGGATGTTTGTATATTCTATTTACAATGTGCCTTAAAAACCCTTTATCCTTTTTGGTCATCATGTAGTGCATCCTGTCTGATGCTACTACTGCCATCTCCATTCCAGAAAGTAGAGCAGATATAAAGAGTGTTATAATCCACCAAATTAAATATGGAGTATTTTCCATCATTGCAATTGTTTAATTGAGTCCTTTGCAATTGTTATAGAATCTTTTGCATTTACATTATCCTGATTTTCATCATCTGTTGTCGATAAGGGTTTTTCTTCAAAAGGATATTTTCCATCGTGAGGCCTGAATATTTCAAATACTGTCATTTCTTGGTTGGATTCGAATCCATAACCTTTTAGTTCAGTATTTTTTTGCTTGATTTCGATATACTTGTCAGAATACACTTTTTCCTCTGCTTGATTCCAAAATAGCTCGTCACTTCTAAATTCATCTCCATCCATGTTGGTTATTTCAACATTGCCTTTTAGCCTCCACAGGCTTTTGTTTGTGAAGTTCCATGCGCTATCTGCTATTATTGTGGCCTCGATATCAAGATTTTCGTCAAATCTTTCTAAATATAGTCCTTCGGGAAAATACCAATAAGGTTCCTTAGCCTTATCAAATATATGCCACGTGTCTGCCACTAGTTTGTATCGTGTTATTCCTGAATCGGAAATTAGAGTTACTACAGAGTCTGTCACCATAGATGGAATAACCTCTGGGTCAAATTCAATAGCTACGCTTTCTTCCTCTTTTTTATTGCACGACAATAATGACAAAAACACAACAACCGCCATTAAGACGGTTATTGTGTATTTATTTTGTGCTATGTTATATAGCTTTTTCAAGATTCTAAATCTTTAATTATTACTTCAATCTTACTGTAGTAGTTTCACCAATCCATCCAGGAATAAAAACTGACTCTCCAGCTTTGATACCCATCATGAATGCCGTTTCTGTATCCATGAAGTATGCAGAGTATGTGTTGATTAATCCAGATGCTTTTGCACTTACACTTGGGTCAACTGAACGTGCTCTTTGTAGTTTGTCAACAGCTGCACAGAATACAAGACCTCTTTTTTCTTTTTCTGCGAAAACATTATCAGCAGATGATGCATATAATTGTGCAATCAATATGTAGGCATCTCCATTGTTAGGGTTGTATTGTAGTGCTTCATTAGCTGCTTGTTTAGCTTTAGGGAAATTGCGTTGGTTTGAGAAAATTCCGGCCAATTGCAACATATAGTCAGAAGCTTTTGCTTTATCCTCTTCTAAGGAAGCTGCCTCTTCGTAATATTTAATTGCTGTATCGTAGTCTTTATCTCTCAAGCTTTTGCTGGCAAGACCGATAGCTGAAGCAGCAGATGGTTCCATTTGGTGTAAAAATTCAGAAGCAGTAAAATAAATGTCTGTATCTCTACATCCTACTGAACCTAGAGCAGTAACAATCTCAGTTAAGAACTCTTTGTTATCTTTATTTGGCTCTACTTTGTCAGCATAGTACTCTGTTAATGTTTTGCAATCGCCTGCACCGCTATTAATAAAACCTTGAACAATACCATCCTTTACAAGACCTAGGTATTCTGCGTTGGCTTGATCGCTTGCTTCATTTGCAGCAGCAATAGCTTGGTCAACATATCCAGTTATTGTAAAGTAGTCATTAATGTATTGATCTTTCTTTGTTTCGTCGTTGCGGAACAATGTGAGTGATGCAATCATATAGTATGAGTAAGCATTAGTTGGGTCCATTTTGTCCTTCATTTCAGTCATAGCTTCTCCCAACCATTCGTAAATTAGTCCAGTATCAGCAGCACCTTCAAGTAGCTCCATATAGTCGTAAGTCTTGTATGCTAGTACAGTGCCTTTAACATCATCTTTAAAGTATTGAAGTCGCTTGTCATATATATCCATTACTTTGTCTAGATACTCCTTCTTTTTTGTTGCGTCTGCTTCTGCTACGTAAAGGCTTTTAAATATGCGAGGTCCATAGATGTAAATATTTTTACTAGATGCGGGACAATTTTCAAAAACATCTGTCCAAGGTGCTAGTGCGTCCTTGTAGTTCTCAGCTTTTGCAGAAGTGGACATGAGGCTTAAGTTCATGCGACACTTCACGCTGTCCTCTCCATGTCCATAAGGGGCATTTACTGGATCATAGCCTGCTTTTTGTGCATTTATTGCAATGATAGAGCCTAGCGCAAAAAATGTAGCTAATAATAACTTTTTCATATTCTTTTGTAGTTTAAATTTGTTTTATTAATTGATCTTGGTTGTTGATATGACCACCAACACATTCAATAGTTTAATATATTAATAGAGCGAAGTGTGTAAATGTCTTAAACTCTAATTAAACTTTCTCTTGTTAAACCAAAGCTCGTTGATATTCATGTTTATTGACACTTTAAACATGTTTTGCTTAATCATATTTGGCACATTGGGTTGCTGTGTTGTATAGCTAAAACCAATATTTATGAGTGATAATCTTCCAGTCATGTAATCTCTGAATGGCAATCCTAAACCAAAATTTACTCCATATTCCTTGTAGCCATCAACTCCAATACTTTCTCCTGTTTTAGGGTCGTTTATGTTTGTGTTCATGTATGAGTTTCCATACGAAAATCCCGCTCTGAAGCGTACTCTATCAAAAAAGTTACGGCTGTATGGGTCTATTACATATTCTGCTCCAGCCTTTAACAAATAGGCGTTATTGAATCTATTGTCTGTATTCAGCCCATCTAGCTCGGTAGGATAGTCTAGTCCTTTCCATTGTTGCAGTGTGCCATCCACTCCTACCAAAAGATTGGTGTTTGAGTATGTAAGTCCTACGCCAATAGTGCTAGGTAGTTGAAAAGATTTATTTGATAATGTGTCGTCCCTAAGAACCTCACTTGGTGCTAAACCAGGATTGGTGTATGGGTCGCCTTGATACATCTTTTCAGTAATATATACATCTGACTTTGTAGTCATTTGTGGTGTATATACAGCTCCTAGGGTTATTGAACTTTCTTTGTCGATTGGAAGTGTGAATTGAGCACCAAAATCGTACATGAAGTCACGAATAGAATAGCTTTTTCTTTCCTCCCCTATGTTTGCACCTGATGGAGATGAAACACTACTGTACTTGTAGTTGCCAAATAGGTAATTTACATTTGCACCAATAGATATGTACTTTATTGGCTCGTATGCTATACCTGCATACACTTGGCTTAGACCTCCGTCACCTCTAAATATTTCATTATATACTACACCTGCAGATTTAGATTGTCCAAAGTTGTACCCAGTTTTCGAAAAAGGGATAAGTCCCACACTGGCCCCAATTTTTTTAATTATTGGGAATTGTATAGCAACATAGTCTAAGTTTCCGTTCCAAAAGTATTGTTTGTTGTTGCCGTCGCTCAAATCAGAGTATTGTGCAGATAGTCCAAAATCAAATATGAATGTCAGTGTGTCAAGCTTTGAATAGGATGCGGGGTTCCCAGGATTTACTTGCTGGCTTCTTCTTACTCCATAGCTAATACCACCCATTGCTTCCGAAGCACCAAAGGTTTGGTTAGACAAAAGTCCGTAGCCATATCGACCATAGGGTGAGTTTGAGCCAACTTGTTGAGAGAATGCTGTCAAGGCGACAACTAGCAAAAGTGATAAAGAAAAGAAGCGTTTAGCTGTTATATTCATTGTTTTCAGTATAATCAATATGAACTTAGTCGATCGTGCAATTATTTATAAGGATACAAAGATGATATTTTTTTGTCTTGTTACCAACAAAACCTATTAAACTTAGCGTTAAAAAGCACAAAGTTTATCTTTTATAGATTTTTTAAAGCATAATTAACCGCATAATGTTTGTGGTTATTATTGTGCATTTTATCAATCGCACTGTAGTAGCTTGAAACTATATTATCGCATAAACTAATGCTTTAGGATTGCAATGAAGTTAAGCGACTAATGTATTTTCCTATTATATCAAATTCAATATTCACTACACTTCCTTTTTCTATTTGGTGAAAATTGGTTAGTTGGTGTGTAAATGGGATAATTGCTACTTTAAAGGTGTCTTGAGTGGGTTCCACAACTGTCAAACTTACTCCATTTACAGTAACTGAACCTTTGTCAACTGTAAAGTATCCTTTTTTAGCCATCTCTTTGTCGAAGTCATACTTAAATGTGTAATACCAACTACCATCTGCCTCTTTTACATCTATGCATGTAGCAGTTTGATCTACGTGACCTTGAACAATGTGCCCATCTAATCGGCCATTCATTATCATGCTTCGCTCTAAGTTTACTTTGCTCCCTACTTTAAGTAGTCCAATATTAGAGATATCAAGAGTTTCCTGTATGGCAGTTACTGTGTATGTGTCGTCTTTTATATCTACCACAGTTAGGCATACGCCATTGTGTGATACACTTTGGTCTATTTGTAATTCATTGGTAAATGAGCATTTTAGCGTAAGGTGTACGTTGCCTTTATCTTTTTCAATAGCTACCACTTGGGCTGCCTCTTCAATTATACCAGAAAACATAATAATTTCATTAAAGGATTAATAGATATTTTTTTGTTTGTGCAAAGATAATCTATTCCGCTTTATTTATAGTAATATTATCGATTAATGCTGATTTGTTTGTTATGCAAACTTGTTAAATTCGGTTTGTATTTTAGCTTTAGTGCCCTCTGTGACCGTAACTAACGGTAGTCTAACCACATTATTGGCTAGTCCTTTCATTTCAAGTAAAGCCTTCACTCCAGCTGGATTTCCCTCTACAAACATGAGGTGGAATAGCTCGTTGAAATCATTCTCCATTTTCTCACGTGCCGCTGATGTTCTTTCTTTTAGTGCACTATCTACTAGCCATTTCATCTCTTTTGGATATGCATTTCCGAACACCGAAATGACACCAATACCTCCAGATAGTACAACATCAGTTGTGATAGCATCATCGCCCGATATAACATTAAATCCTTCGGGTGCTTCGTCGATAATCTGTTTAATTTGGGTTAAGTTGCCAGATGCCTCCTTTGTGGCAATTACATTTTTACACTCCTTTGCTATCCTTATTGTAGTTTCCGCGCACATATTTACACCAGTTCTTCCAGGAACGTTGTATAATATAATTGGTAATGGAGATACTTTGCTAAGGGCACAGAAATGTCTGTACAGTCCCTCTTGTGTTGGCTTATTGTAATATGGAGTGACTGATAGTATTGCACTAACGCCAGTTAAATCAATAGTTTGCACTTTTTCAAGTAACGAGGATGTGCAGTTGTCACCAATGCCTACTACAATGGGTATGCGTCCTTCAACTGTTTTGACAATAAAGCGTACTATTTCTTTTTGTTCTTTTGCTGTAAGGGTAGGAGTTTCGGCTGTGGTGCCTAATGCTACAATGTAATCAGTTCCACTAGAAATTTGAAACTCAATTAGTTTGCCAAGCGATTCATAGTCCACAGATTCATCACTATTAAATGGTGTTACTATGGCTACGCCGAGTCCTATAAAATCAACTTTTGACATGAAATGTATGTATTTTGTTGCAGTTTATCAATTTATAAAACATTTATCTAGCAAAATGTTTTAGTTTGGCAAAGGTACAAATATTTTTAAA
>JAAYFB010000231.1 GCA_012728465.1 Proteiniphilum sp.
CGTCAAGTCAATACAAACCACCTTGATGCCTAGCTTATTATGTCGATGCAGAAAATCAGAAACAACATTACCTCGAGAGTTAAGCACAATAATTCCCTTTACATTTGGATGCCTGTCAAAAAATCTAGACATATTTATTTCATTCTGATCCGAATCGTAAACAGAAAACAACAAATTGTGAACACTATTGCTATATTCTATCTCTGTAAGATAGTCATGAGCTCCCTGACGCCTCAATATACTAGTATTTGCACTCCTATCTCCTACCCTGATGGCCTGCAATATTCCTATATCACTCCCTTCTGGAATGAGTGATACTAATAGCTTGCACATTAAGTATCCACAAATGTAGTGGTTAGCAGAGTAGAAAGCAAGTGGACTGGTATTCTCGACTGTAGAGTCAACAAACACGTAAGGAATATCACTATCATTAAGCTTTTTGGCAAACTTTCTTGTCTCTTCATTGAAAGTGGGACCAATGATAACTGCATCGGGCGACAACTTTAAGACTTGAGCAAAAACGTCCTGACACGAGTATATATTATATTGGTCATAAGTAAGGAAAGTAGTCTTAATGTTTATACTCTCATATTGCTCAATTGCCAATCTGATACCACTATGCACCGCATCCCAGTACTCACCCAAAGAGGTATGCGGAGTGGTTACTATTATATCGTATGTTTTTTTTAGAGATAGAGCCGATAAATGAATATTTGGTCTATAGTCCATTTCTTTTAGAACCTTCTCAACCGCTTCGCGAGCCTTCTCCGAAACGTTGCCTCTACCATGTAAAACTCTATCAACTGTTCCAGACGAAACCCCCGATAATTTTGCAATATCTTTAATCCTTACTCGCTTTTTCATTAAGAATGTATTGATGAAAATGTGATTTACTTCTATTTTCACAAATATAGATATTATTTTTTGGTAGTCTCGCAATATTGAATAAAATTATTAGGCGTACTTACCAATTGATTTCATGTTATTTCGGAAATAATAGAAGTAAGTGTCTATTGAAAGCAAAAAGAATAAATGAAAATGATTTTATTGACCCATGAAAATACGCAGCTTTCAGCTGAAGAATCCGACATGTTAAAAAATTAACTTAACACAAAAGTGAAATAGTTTTAAATTTAACAGAAAAACAATTTGTGCGTGTTAAATTCCATTCGGTATTTGTTGCGCAAAAAAATGCTCGAGTTTTCCACATTCAGATTTTGGCATTTTTGTGAAGAAAAACCTAAAAAGTGAACCATTTTTGACTATTTCCATTTGGGGACGAGCAATTATGATAACATATTTTGTGAAGTCGTGGCAGAAACAGTTAAAACAGGGTCACTTTTCACTCATTTCCATTTTGGGGGCGCATTTTCCAAATGATAAAGTCATTTCCCCAAATGGAAATGCCATTTTGCAAACCATTTTTGCTCATGCACAAAAATGTTTGTGTCAACCACATTTGATGTTTTCTCATTTACTTTTGTGCACGTGTGAATGTGGGTTGAGTTTTATCCATTTCCAAAAATGCGCGCCAATTTTGGAAATGGATTTTGATTTAGTTCGTTTTAATATTAGCTATCATCTAGCAATTAAAATGTGATTATAGCATTTGTAGCTTTTGCGGAGTAAAGTTAGTACCATAAAATCAAAAGTTGATTGTGATAAACACTATCTCATTACCTTAAAACACCAACGCACTAAAATTATATCTCCATTTATATTACGTAGTTATAAATATATTCATTATTTTTGACCCTTGTTTTGCATAACGCACAAGTAAACCTTGTGCACGTAAACAGATAAAACAATAATTGAACACAATAAAACTTATATAATTATGATGTACAATTTATTTAACATTAAAGACAAAGTTATAGTAATAACAGGGGGCACTGGCGTTTTGGGCGCATCTATGTCTGAATATCTTGCTAAACATGGTGCAAAAGTAGCAGTATTAGCACGCAATAAACAAAAGGGTGATGAGCTAATCAACAAAATTAAGGCTAACGGAGATGAAGCGATGTTTTTGCAAACTGATGTTACAAATGAAGAGGTGCTAACGCAAAATGCTGAAGAAATTATTAAAGCATATGGGAGAATAGACGTTCTTATTAATGGTGCAGGAGGAAATATGCCAGGGGCAACAATAGGACCGAATAATACTATATTCGACTTGAATATGGATGATTTCAGAAATGTGGTTGACCTAAACTTAATGGGAACTGTTATACCAACAGTAGTATTTTCAAAATATATGGTTGACAACAAAAGTGGTAACATTATTAATGTATCTTCTGCATCAGCAATCAGACCGCTTACAAGAGTAGCAGGATATGGCGCAGCTAAAGCAGCTGTAACAAACTTCACAAAATATATGGCTGGAGAAATGGGCACAAAATTTGGAGAAAACTTTAGAGTAAATGCTATTTGTCCAGGATTCTTTATTACGGAGCAAAACAGAACACTATTAACCAATGAAGATGGTTCATACACAGCCAGAGGAAACTCTATAATTGCACATACACCATTCAAGAGATTTGGAGTACCCGAAGAGCTATTAGGAACACTTCACTACTTAGCAAGTGATGCATCTAAGTTTGTGACTGGCACCGTTGCAATTGTAGATGGTGGCTTTGATGCATTTAGCATATAATTCACCCTACAGCAATTAGCTATCATAGTAAAACTGCATCTTATTTAATAAAAAAACAAATATAACATATGTCCATTCAGTTAAGAAAAGATTTCAAATACTCGTTAGTAACACCTACGAGCATGGGAGTAAGAATTACCCCAATTAATGGTCAACCCGTTCATAGCAGCAACATGTTTCAGATGCAAGCTACAAGTGCTGAAACGAATGTTGCAAGTATATCATCATCGCTAGGACTGCCAGTAAAGGCCCTAACTACTTTTGTTAAAGATAGTCCTATTGCAGCATTTATTAAATCAGACTTAAAAGCTCGTCATATTGACTACGAAGGACCTGAAGTAGAACAAGACGGACCTTGGGGTTATCGTCACCAATTTAATATTGCAGACAGTGGCTATGGACTACGTGGACCTAGAGTTCAAAACGACAGAGCAGGAGAAGTGGGAAGGACATTAAGTGTAAAAGATTTCGACCTCGATCGTATCTTTGGAGAAGAAGGTGTTCAGATAGTTCACCTTTCGGGATTAATTGCTGCACTGTCTCCAGAGACCAGTAATTTTTGTTTAGAGATTGCACGCTACGCTAAAAAACATGGAACACTAATCTCTTTCGACCTAAACCACAGAGCTACTTTTTGGAAAGGAAGAGAAGAAGAACTACACGCAGCATTCACCGAAATTGCATCGCTTTCGGATATTCTCATTGGAAATGAGGAGGACTTCCAACTGTGTCTCGGAGTATC
>JAAYFB010000232.1 GCA_012728465.1 Proteiniphilum sp.
GTTACAAGTATGAAATAATAAACTATTTATATAAATAAGGGCATTGGAAGTATGAAATCTAGATTGTTATTTATTTCTTTTTTGATGGCAACAATGCTATCCGCACAGCAAAAACCATCACAAGGATGGCTTGACCAGAAATTCTCAATGTTTATTCACTTCGGTTTGTACTCTGAGTATGGAGGTGTATATAATGGGGAACCTGTGCAGCAAGGATATAGTGAGCAAATACAGTCATTTGCAGGAATTTTTAGCGATTGGTATGGCAATACTGCAAGTAAATTTAATCCTGTAAAGTGGAACTCTGATGAGATAGTTAAGCTTGCTAAAGATGCGGGGATGAAATCAATCGTGTTTACCTCGAAGCATCACGATGGATTTTGCATGTATCACTCAAAATTTACCGACTTTAATATTGTTGATGCAACTCCTTATGCAAAGGATATGATGAAAGAGCTGGCTGAGGCCTGTGAGCGTGGAGGTATTGGCTTTGGTGTTTATTATTCATTAATTGATTGGCACTATCCACAAGCATATCCAATTTCTAGTCACAATGCCGATCCTATTACTCCTGAGCACTATGCTTTTAATATGAAGCAAGTTGAGGAGATAATGACAGAATATGGTCCAATTTCAGAGATTTGGTTCGACATGGGTTCTCTAACTCTTGAGCAGAGCAAGGGGTTATATGACTTGGTTAATAGATTGCAACCAAACTGTATGATTAGTGGCCGATTGGGGAATGATTATGTTGACTTTGCAGTAATGGCAGATAATGAGTATCCTGAATATAAATTGGGTCTTCCTTGGCAAACGGCAGCATCTATGTTTAACGAAACATGGGGCTATAGATCGTGGCAAGAGAGAGGTTCTGTGCAGGATAAGGTAGATGAAAAGATTGCAAGTCTTGTAAAGGTGGTAAGCCGTGGTGGCAACTATTTGCTTAACATTGGACCTCGTGGTGATGGCTCGGTAGTAGAGTTTGAGCGTGATGTGTTGCTAGAAATGGGAAGGTGGTTAAAGTCAAACTCAGAATCAATATATGCATCAAAGTCAAATCCATTTGACCATCCATTTTCATTTGGTGATATTACTACTGATGGAAATAGTTTGTATGCTTTTATCAACAAATCTGTTAATGCAATAGATATAGGATCATTTATTGGTAAAGTTAAAGATGTAACACTACTTGCAACAAACAAGTCGCTGAATTATACTCAAACGAAGAACTCACTTAGTGTACAGCTCCCTCAAGGGGATTTAGTAGGACCAATGGCAGTGGTAAAGATTGCTTTCGATAATGATTATGCAACTATACCTTCATCAATAGTTTCAGGCAAAGTGCTTACTCCCCAAAATGCAAATCCACTATTTGGACACTCTAGCCTCAACTACTATGCTGGATATAAAAGCTTGATTGGTTACGACTGGACATTGAAGAGTGATAGAAAACAGACATCTCCAAAAATTAGATACACTGATAGTGAGATTGGTCGAATTATTGAATTGTCAACAAAAAATGAAACTCAAAAGGTGTCATTAGATGTGTCAAACCCTAAAACTATTAAGCTAGATAATAATAGTGTAGCATGGGGCAATCTGTATCGTAAGCCTGGTCGTGGTGTGTTTGGCAATATGCCAGAAGAGGGTAATGGTGATGTAGTAATTGATGAAGCATGGAAGCAAGTGTCAAACTTCACTTATGGAACAAGCACCACCGAAAAAATATTGCCAAGAGCAAGTATTGTTTTCTTACAAGAGATTCAGTCAAACAAAGAGCAGACAATTGCTGTTGAAGTTGAGAGTGGAAATGCTGCATACATATTGCTTAATGGCGAGTACGTTACTGCACACTTTTCACCAAATAGAATAAAGGCGCAAAAGGAGATTGTTCTTCTTCCGTTGAAGAAGGGAGAAAATCAGCTAGTAATTAAATTATATAACGGTTTTGATAAGGAGCTTACGTACTCTATTAATCCACTAACTGAGTGGACACAATATACAAAGAGTGTTCCTGCAATGGGCATTGGCAATAGCGTTAGA
>JAAYFB010000233.1 GCA_012728465.1 Proteiniphilum sp.
CCTCCCACTTTCAGTTGTAGTGCACGTTTTGCTCCAGCCTCTTTCATAAGCTCACAAGCTGTTTCTATACCCGATATCGTTCCTGAAATAACAATTTGTCCTGGGCAATTGTAGTTCGCTGGAACCACAACGTCATCAATAAATGCACATATTTCTTCTACTTTTTCATCTGACAATGCAAGGATAGCTGCCATTGTAGAAGGATTTTGTTCGCATGCTTTTTGCATAGCTAATGCACGCTTATATACAAGCTTTAATCCGTCTTCAAATGAAAGTGCTTCAGCTGCTACTAGTGCCGAAAATTCTCCTAAAGAATGACCAGCAGTCATGTCAGGTTGGAAATCATCTCCTAATGTTTTTGCTAAAATCACAGAGTGTAAGAAAATAGCTGGTTGAGTTACTTTTGTTTGTCGTAGGTCTTCGTCAGTACCTTCAAACATTAAGTCTGTAATTCGGAATCCTAGTATCTCGTTAGCCTTTTCAAACATCTCTTTTGCTAGAGTTGAAGTTTCATATAAATCCTTTCCCATGCCCACAAACTGTGCGCCTTGTCCAGGAAATAGATAACCTTTTTTCATATTAATCGTTGTTTTAATGATTTATATCTTTGCAAATTTAGTTCTTTTTGTTTTATAATATGGGTGTTTATTGTGAAACTTACACAAAACACAATTGTTTACATTTTCTCGCTCTTACCTCTAATTTCTACTCTTCGTATTTTTCCACTAATTGTTTTAGGTAATTCGTTCACATATTCAATTATGCGAGGGTACTTGTATGGAGCAGTAACTTGTTTTACATGCTCTTGAATCTCTTTGGTGAGTTTGTCACCAGCTTTGTCTTTATACTCTGGTGCTAAAATGACTGTAGCTTTTATTATTTGTCCTCTAATGTCGTCGGGTACACCTGTGATAGCACATTCCACTACTGCGGGATGTGTCATTACTGCACTTTCTACTTCAAATGGTCCTATGCGATATCCAGAGCTTTTGATTACATCATCTGTTCTTCCTACAAACCAGAAGAATCCATCTTCATCTCGCCAAGCTACATCTCCAGTATGGTACGTATTGTTTTTTAATACAGCTTTTGTTAGCTCTTCGTCTCTATAATATCCCATGAATAGTGACAGAGGTCTATTTTCATCTATGTGAAATACTATTTCTCCTTGTTCTCCATCTTCCGCTATTCGTCCATCGTGGGTTAATAAATCCATTTTGTATAGAGGATTAGAAACTCCCATAGCACCGGGTTTTGGTTTTAGCCAAGGGAATGTTACAATAGTTGGTGCTGTTTCGGTTTGCCCGAAAGCCTCCATCATTTTGATTCCTGTATGCTTGTAGAACTTTTCAAAAACAGATGGATTTAGTGCCTCACCAGCAGTTGTGCAATATTCTAGTGATGAGAGGTCGTACTTTGTTAAGTCTTCACGAATAATAAAGCGGAATACTGTAGGTGGTGCACAAAAAGAGGTTACTCGATATTTAGATATTACGTTTAGCATATCTTTCGGGATAAATCTTCCTTCGAAATCATACACAAATACTGCTGCACCTACTATCCATTGTCCATATAGCTTTCCCCATACGGCCTTAGCCCAACCCGTATCGGCCACTGTAAGGTGGAGGCTGTTTTCATGAAGATTTTGCCAATACTTAGCCGTAGTGATGTGTCCAAGAGGGTAGGTATAGTCATGTATAACCATTTTGGGTTGACCAGTTGTGCCTGACGTAAAGTAAAGAATCATTATATCTTCATTACTATTTACTTTCTTAGGTTTCACAAATGGTTTAGCATTACTTACACCTTCATTAAAATTTAACCAATTATCAATTGGCTCATTTCTACCTATAACAATTCTATGTGCTACTGTGGGAGAGTTTGACATTGCCAAGTTTATATTCTCTATCACTTGCATGTCATCAGTAGCAATAATAGCTTTTATGCTTGCAGCATTATTACGATAGGCTATATCATGTTCTGTAAGTAAATGTGTAGCAGGAATTGCCACTGCACCTATCTTGTGTAGTGCTATTATTGTTTGCCAGAACTCTATATTCCGTTTTAGAACTAGCATTACCATGTCTCCTTTATTAATGCCAATATCTAGCAAAAATGATGCAGTTTTGTCAGATAACTCTTTAAGCTCTCCAAACGACATATCTTTGTGTTCTCCCTTATCATTAGTCCAACAAAGTGCACGTTTTGTTGGGCTCTTTTTAGCCCATTCGTCAACTATGTCGTATGCAAAGTTGAAGTTGTCTGGAGTTATTATCTTATAGTTCTCAACAAAGTCTTTATGCGACTCAAAAGATGTTTGCTTTAAATACTTTTCTATCATATATTTTTATGGATATAGAATAACGGCAAGAAATTTAACCTCTTTATTATTTAATGCCTTCATTCCGTGTGGAAGTGATGAGTCAAAATATATACTATCTCCTTCTTCCAGTATTATATCTTTACCATTTATATTTATCGACATGCTACCCTCTAGCACCATGTTGTATTCTTGTCCTGCATGTATGTTTCTAAAATAATCAGTTTCCTCAGGTTTTGGTTCAACCGTTACAATGAAAACTTCGCAAAGATTATTGCTAAATCCTGCTGTAAGTGATTGATATTTGTAGGCCGAAACTCTTTCTACACTCATACCCTTATCTTTGCGAGTTACGAAATAAGAGCTCATGCGTGGTTCTTCCCCAAACATTAGTGTGGCAAGATCAATATTGAACTCTCTTTCAATCCTCTGTAGAAATGAAATAGATATATCTTTTTTTCCAGCTTCATATAGCAGATAGTCGTATGCATCTACCTCTAATATAGTAGCCATCTTTTTTGGTGTAAGCTCTACTGATTCGCGTAAGCCTTTTATTCTTTCACCTATCTGTTTTAAGTCTGTTGCCATATTTATTCTATTTTTTTGTATTATCTATTTAGCAAAGATAATAATTATAATAAAAGATGTAATCTAATGACCGATTAAAACTGTTGCTTATAATATGTAATTCTATTTTAAATAAATGTATAATTGATCTATATAAACAAGAATAGACTAACCCCCATTAGCAGCATACCTATTACTAATCCTATAATCGAGATATGATGTTTTCCGTATTTTTCTGCTGTAGGTAGAAGTTCATCCATTGAGATGAAAATCATTACCCCAGCAATTGCTGATAGGATAAAAGCATCAAGTGTGGGACTCCAAAATGGCATAAGAAAGAAGTATGCAATCAATGCACCTATCGGTTCTGCTAAACCTGAAGAAAAAGATAACCAGAATGCTTTTTTTCTGCTACCTGTAGCATGATAAATAGGTACAGCTACAGCAATTCCTTCGGGTATATTATGAATGGCAATTGCTACAGTGATAGGAATAGCAACTTCTAGCGAATTGAGAGCAGACATGAATGTTGCTATTCCTTCAGGAAAGTTGTGAATCGCGATAGTTACAGCTGTTATTATTCCCGTGTGCCTAAGTCTATGATTGCTTTTCATATCTTCCACACCCTGTATCTCGTGTGGATTACTAGCTTTGGGTACCATAAAGTCTATCAGTGCAATAATAACTATTCCTCCAAAAAGACCTAGTAGCATATATAGATTACCCATTTTATCACCATACTCATTAGAAAATATTTCCAATGATTGTGGCAAAAGTTCCATGAAAGATACATAGATCATTACACCAGCAGAGAAACCAAGTGAAAAACTAAGAAAGTTAGTGTTAGTTCGCTTTGCTAGTAGTGCTATCAAACTGCCAACTCCAGTAGATAAACCAGCTACAAGTGTTAATAGAAAAGCTGTTAGAATAACTTGATTATCCATTACTTGTCATTGATTATGTGCTTCATTATTTCATTGTGCATATGTCCGTTAGATGCAATTAGTTCTCTCCCGAATATATAGTTGTCTCCATTTTTGAAATCTTTATTTTTACCACCAGCTTGTTGCAAAATAAAGCTTGCTGCTGCTACATCCCATGGGGAAAGTCCTGAATGAAAAAAGACATCATACCTTCCTGCCGCAACATAACAAATTTCGACAGCTGCCGATCCTTTTATTCTAAAACTTGCTTTGCTATATTGTAGCGAAGCTCTTTTAAGTATAGCTTCACTTTCTGTGTCTAATGTGTATGGTACACCGAAACCAATGAAGGCATCTATTATGGTGCTATGATTACTCACTGATATGGGTTTGTTATTTAGTGTGGCGTTACTATCAGTAGTAGCACAGTATAGTTCATCAAGTAATGGGTCATATACCACTCCCAATACAGTTTTATTATTGTGTTGAAGTGCAATGCTAACGGTGTATGATGTATCCCCGTTCACGTAGTTAGTAGTTCCATCAAGTGGGTCGATAATCCATGTCCATTCTTTTACCTCATTTACAATTGTTTCTTCCTCAGTCAGAAATCCAGTTTCAGGAAATGCCTCAGATAACTCAGATACAATTAGCTTTTCAGCCTCCTTGTCAATATATGTAACATAATTTCTAGTATTCTTTTTCTCTATAGCACTTTCCACCAGTTTTGATTGTTCTTCCCTCAAATAGGCTCCTGCTTTGTGTGCTACTTTTATAACTATCTCAAGTGTTTTATTTAAATCCATTCCTTTTTTTGTCCTATATTTTTATTCATTTGGTTCTGGGAACATTGAATCCCACCATCTTGAATCCTCTTTAAGCCATTTTGCAAACCAGGCATATATTGCATTGTTCCATTCGATGCGTTTGTCGTAGGTGTATATAGCGTGATTCTCACCTTCTACTTGTATAAATTCTACATCTTTACCTAGAAGTTTCATAGCCGTGTACATTTGAATACTCTCGCCCATTGGTACATTGGTATCTGCTGTTCCGTGCAATAGCATTAATGGGGTTGTTATTTTGTCAGCATTAAAGAGCGGGCTTTGTTCTACATACATTTCTGGATTATTCCATGGGTAGCTATCTGCGCTAGCTGCCGAACTGTATGAGTATCCCCAATATCCTTCGCCCCAATAACTAGTAATATTGCTAATACCTGCATGTGAAACTGATGCGTCGAACATGTCAGTTTGAGTAATTAGGTATTGTGTCATGAAACCTCCGTATGAAGCTCCAATATTTCCTATTTTTGAACCATCTACAAATGGATGAGCCTCTACAAATTTTTCAACTCCCTCTATAATCTCTTCTGCTGTTTGTTTACCCCAAGCATTTACATGTCGTGCCGAAAACTCTTGGCCATATCCTGTGGTACCACTTGGCTGAACTACATACACTACATAATCTTGCGCCGCATATACGTGTAGTGGATATGTGCTTTCAAATCCTCTTGTAGTAGGACTAGTACCACCATAGTAGTAAACTATAAGTGGATATTTCTTGTTAACATCAAAGTTGGGTGGTAGGTAATATCTTCCATCAATTTCGTCTCCAAATGTGCTTGTAAATGTCCAATCTTTTACTTCACCCAAATTAATTGTATTTAGTCTCTCCGCATATGGGTCAGCAATTAAAGTTGACCTTAGCGACTTCATATCTAGTAAATAGCTTCGGCTCGAGTTTGTTGTACTCACACCTGTATAAGTAGCCCAACGTCCATCTTTCGACATGTTAAATGATTGAATAACATCTTCATTAAGAGGAAGCTTTTCAAACTTAGAGTTCTTAGTTGTGTAACGATAGACTGTTACACGATCTTTTTCGTCAACTCTGTAATATATATTGTTGTCAGTCTTGTTCCAAAATTGTGAGCTTACAGATGGGTCGAAATCTTTAGTAATAGGAGTTACCTTTTTTGTTCCCAAGTCCATTATAAATGACTGAGTGTCGTAGCTATTAGCTATTTGTCCTTCTTTTATATTTAATCCAATTCCGTTAAACGATTCTGGTCCACCTTGAATAAGTAATTGCTTGCCATCTGGCGAAAACTGAGCATATCCTGCAAATCTTTCATCCTTCCATATAGTGTCAATGTCCATTGTATTGAGATCAAGCATGTATAGAGAACCTTTTCTAAAAGGTCGTTCGCTTAAGTCTTGTGCCGATACGCTAAATAGTAACTTGCTTGCATCTTCAGTGATATCATTTAGCGAAGCTGATTGTCTGCCGAATGTGAGCTGTTGAGTAAGACCTGAATCTAAAAATAGTCTATTAATAAAATATCTATCGCGATAGCTTGGTTGACGGTCGTCAATCCCTATAAGTCTTTTCAGTCCACTTGGGCTAGTAGCATTAACACTTTCTTTTGTTGAGAAGAATATAGATTTCTCATCATGTGCAAATCTGAAACCCTCTCTAGGTATATCGTTTGCTAGAATAGCAGTGGTGTTGTTTAAAGGATCTAAAGTGTACAAAGTTCTTCCGTTCTCACTGTCATCCACATAATATAGTAAATCTGATTTTGGCATCCAATTAAGCATCTGACGTGATGATGCCTCTGACATAATAATTCTCTTTTCACGAGTATCGTAAATTTCAATTTTAGATTGACTCCTTCCTCCTGGAAGTGTGGTTGATAGGTTTATTAAAACAAATCTTCCGCTTGCAGATATTGATGAGTTTCTCACTCTACTTCCTTCTATTATATCTTTGATATTTATGCGACGCGATTGTACGTCGTCAAAAGTGTATTCTAGAGTTTTATCTTTTTCATCTGCTACAACATCTATTTTTAGCATAGGATCAAGTATGTCGTCATCTGCTGTAAGTAGCTTTACTACTACTCTTGAGTTGCTAGTAAATCCATCTAGAGTTGCATCAACCGAGCCTGCTTTATGAATGCTGTCATTTAGGTTGTCTTTACTAGCCTTTTTGCTATTATCTATCCAAAGCTCTAGTCTATTAGGTGATGTTATTGTTATTTTTCCTTTTCCATATTTATTTCCAGAGATGAAAAAAGACACCAATTGGAATTCTTTCCCCTTGCTAGGTCTATTAAGCTTGAAGTATCCCGCAGTGTCTGCTTTAATTTCATTCTCAAATCTATTATGTTCAGGAAAAGAAATAGAGTAAGACAAAAGCATTTCGTCTGTAAACTTAGTATTACTCAAGTTAGTGCTATCAAGTAATATTGGTTTGGTGACTTTGATTGGTCCAAATCCTTTTACGATACTTGGCGATGCCTTTTGTTGTGCTACTAATGGCAATGATGCTACTAGTGCAATTAATAGAGTTCTTAGCTTCATATGTTATATTGTTTTTATTTTCTAATAATTTATCTTGTTTGTCCACACAAAGTAATTATCAAACTTGGTACCAATGTCAGGTATCTCTTCAAATATTGCATATACGGATGATCCCGAACCACTCATAGAGGCGTAAGTTGCACCTAAATCATAGAGTGTTTGTTTTATTTTACCAATAGACGGGTGAATATCAAAGATAGGTTTCTCAAAATCATTAACCATAACTTCTCTCCACTCTTTTATAGGCATTTTAATAATTTCCTTTAGCGATAATTTTGGTGTAGATGGAGCTATCATCGAGTATGCCTCAGCTGTATTTACTATAATATTTGGCTTTACTAACAAAAAGTGATAGTTGTCAATATTAACACTTACTTCCTCAAGAATATCACCAATACCTGTAGCCAATGAAGGATTGTTTTTTACAAAAAAAGCACAATCTGCCCCTAG
Source organism: Proteiniphilum sp. (assembly GCA_012728465.1). Classification (GTDB taxonomy): domain Bacteria; phylum Bacteroidota; class Bacteroidia; order Bacteroidales; family Dysgonomonadaceae; genus Petrimonas. The sequence continues at coordinate 7,629 of JAAYFB010000233.1, forward strand.
TTTGCTTGCTAAAGCGATTAGTTCTGTTTCACTATATTTTAGTTCGAAGTTTTTGTTTAGTAGCTTAAGCATCTCTGCCGCATTGGACGAACCTCCACCTAGTCCTGCACCAAAAGGAATGCGTTTAAGTAGGTGTATATCAATAGGGGGAATATCCTTCTCTTTCTTTACAAGATTAAGAGCCTTTACAACTAGATTATTTTCTACTTCTCCCTTAATTTCTATTCCAGTTTGAAAAAAACGATATGGTGGTACCTCTCCTGTTAAATCTTTTTCATTTGTAGGTACAATTTCTAGTGCATCTTTTATGCCTATGGGATAAAAGATTGTCTCCAGATTATGATATCCATCTTCTCTGCGCGACACAATATTTAGTCCTAAATTTATCTTTGCATTCGGAAAACTAATCATTTGTCTTTATTTTATGGCAAAGATAATGAGAATCTCGTAAAAAATAGGCATAATTTAGCATTATAGAGTAAGTGTTTGGTAATTAGAAATGTTCATCGTTGTTCAGTATGGTCTTTATTACAATACTTTTCAATTAACAAGTAATAAATGATGGATTTAATATTCTTCATCCTATTAACTCTATCATTTGAATGAAACGAAAAAACATTCTAACCTTTGAGTCTATTAATTATTGCCTCGTGAGTTAGAATGCTTTACGATAGTTATAATCAAGGTAATATTTTACCTTCAAATCATATTATTTTTCTTTTGTATTCTTACTTTCTTTTATGTCCTTCTTTTCTTCTACTGCATGATATGCTTTCTTTATTTGCGAAAACACTCCTCCATCTACCATAATATCTGTTCCAGTAATAAATTCGGCAGCATCACTTATCAAAAATTTAGCTACTTCGGCGATATCTTCGGGTACCCCGTATCTACCGGCTGGAGTCATTCTGCGTTGTATCTCCATTGTTTCGGGATGATCGTTCCATGCTTGTTTTACCATTGGCGAAAATACAATTCCTGGAGAGATAGTAACTATACGTGCTCCCATATTACCAAATCTCATCACATTATCTTCGCAAAGAAGTAGCACACCTCTTTTTGTAAAGTTATACATCATATCTGAGCTTCCAGCTACGAATGGTTCTACAATAGAGAATGAACCTTTCTCGTTTGGTTTGCGTAATGCCTTATCGTACACAGGATTTGGAGCTACAGAGTGCCCCATCATCGATGCAATAAGCACAATAACGCTATCTTTTCTGGCAATATCATGAAATGTGTCAATCAATATGTCAGTAGCCCTAAGATTTATATCAAATACTCGCTTAATATCTTTAGTAGCACCACTTACTCCTGCAGTGTGTATAACTGCTTTAAAGTTTCCTTGTCGCAAAGCTATGTTTTTAAGCTTCTCGATAGATTCCCTGTTTGTAATATCTGCTGCATGGCCTATAGCATCAATACCTTCACTGCGCAATTCTGTCACTAATTTATCTACTATATCTTGAGAGTAGTCTGATACTATCAGTTTGTAATCTCTCATCGCATAGGCACAGCTTTTACCAATTCCTCCAGCTGCACCAGTTATTACAACTACCTGATTTTTTAAAAAATGCCATAATAATTTGCTTTAAAGGGTTATTACTTTTGTCGCCAACAAGTTACGAATAAAAGGGTAATGAAATGATTTTTAATTTCTAAAATATGCATATTAGGTAATTATTTCACATTTTTTCTCTTTATGAAGATATAAGTGAAATAACCAATGTGTTTATTGTTGTTTTTGTGTCGTCCTAAACAATCGTTACTTTTTATCATCTAATAAAAAGAGGGTGCACCCTTTTTTTATGCACCCTCACAGAAATCAAAAAAATCACTTCAAACTTATAGTGAAGTACTAAATCATATTTTCAATATTCCACACGAAAGCACGTAAACCCAAATTTTCGTACTCTGTATCCAATTTCTTTAGATAATCTAATAGAGGTTGTACTCTATCATCTTCAATAACTGTAAGTATAGCATTATTCATAGATGGCCATGCGTGGCTACCATAGTGCGGGTCTCCAGTTTTAGAACCTCTACCAGATACCTCTTTCCATGATGTGAAACCACGGATATTAAGTCGTGCCAAGTCATCCACTATTTGTGCATAGTGTGCTTGGTCTAATGTAATCATAACTGCTTTCATTTTCTATTATTTAAAACTGTTATGTTTTGGCTGACAGTATAGCTATCAACCAAAACTATAATAACAGCAATTATTTTATTTATGCGTTAGCTACCTCTATAGTGTCAGATTCTACTCCTTCTACAGCCTTAATTTTAGCGCGGTGCTTGCGTCTGTTTCTCTTGACTCCGTTTCCACCAAATACAGAATATAGTGCTGGAACAAGAATTAGTGTAATAATAGTAGAGAATGTCATACCACCAATAATGGCTACACCAAGTGACTGCCACATCTCAGAGCCTTGACCAGTACCAATCGCCATCGGAATCATACCTAAAATAGTGGTAAGTGTGGTCATAAGCACAGGGCGCAACCTTGAGCGACCCCCATGAATTACAGCAGTAATAATAGACATACCACGCTCACGGTTTAGGTTGATATAGTCAATAAGAACAATACCATTCTTCACCACCATACCTACAAGCATGACTAGACCCACAAGACCCATAATGCCTAACGGTGCACCAGTAATTGCTAGTAATATGAGTGAACCTACGAATGCAAACGGAACAGTCATAATTATAATAAATGGATATGTTAATGACTCAAATTGAGATGCAAGAACAATGTAAACTAATAAACTTACAATCATTAGTAGTAATCCTAGTTCCGCAAAAGATTCTTGCTGGTCCTCAACCGATCCACTAATCTCCATTTGCACTCCTGAAGGTAAATCAGTAGATGCTATAACTTTATCTACATCTAAAACGACATCACTAAGTGCCCGTTTGTAAATTGAGCCCTCTACGTTTACTACACGTTGGCGGTTCTTACGGTCTATTTGTGGCAGTGATGAACTCTCAACTACTCTACCCACATCTTTCACTCTTACTCCCTTACCAGTAGGTGTGTATATGAGTATATTTTCAACATCTTCTAAAGATTGACGATATGGTTCATCGTATCTAACTACGATGTCGTACTCTTCACCATCTTCGCGGAATCTAGACATTACAAGACCATTTATCCTATTACGAACCACACTTGCTGCAGAGGCCATGTTTAAGCCATTGTTGGCTAGTTTTTCTCGGTCAAACTCTACGTGATATTCCATGCGGTAATCTTTACGAGTAATGATTATGTCGCGCAAACCTTCTACTTGTTCAAGTTTACTTTTCATTTCTGCTGCCACTTGATCAGTAGCATCTAAATCATAACCATATATTTCAACTTGTAGGTTGTTGCTGCCACCCATACCAGTGTTGCCGCCACCTGGTTGAACGATGAAGCGGTGCAATTCAGGCATTCCTGATAATTCAATACGTAATTCATCAGATACGTCGAATATGCTTTTAGTGCGGAACTTAGCTTTAGATAAACGGATATTATATTTCATAATATTAGGTCCGTTATCTTGCATTGCGGCAAACGTATTGTCATCACTAGCTTGTCCCACTGAGAAAGAAACAATCTCCACTTCTGGGAACTTGTCTTTAATCATTCTTTCTATTCTGTGACCAGCATCACGAGTTACCTCCATTCTAGTTCCGGGAGGGGTTTCGATAGTCATAGCAATATCGTTATTGTCTGATTGTGGCATAAACTCTGTTTTCATTGTAAGAGCTGAGTAAACGGCACCCACAATAAAAATTAATATCATTAAACCAATAGTTTTCTTTCTATTTCCAGTAATTGTTCTAAGAAGCTTTGCATATCCTCTATCAAGCTTGTCAAGCAAGGGCAAAATTGCTTTTTGATACCACTTGTCAAATCCTGTTAGATTTACCTCTTTAGTGCTACGAAGCATTTTTGCCGTCATCATTGGGGTAAGCGACAGAGAAATAACAAGAGAAAGAGTAATAATAATGGTTACCATCCAACCTAGTTGTTGGAACATGATACCTGCAAAACCTCCAACCATAGTCATAGGCAAGAACACCGCAATAATCGTAAGTGTTGATGCAATAACCGAAAGTGATACCTCTTCAGTACCATAAATAGCAGCTTGTTCTGGTCGGCTACCTCGCTCAATGTGTGTAGTTATATTCTCTAGTACCACAATAGCATCATCCACCACCATACCAATGGTAATAGAAAGTGCAGATAGAGATATAATATTAATTGTATTGCCTGTTATATATAAATAAATGAACGATCCAATTAATGATACTGGAATGGCAACCATAATAATAATGGTAGCACGCCACCTTCCAAGGAAGAATAGAACCACAATACCAACAATAATAAGAGCTAAAATAATAGTTTCAAGTAAACTGTTGATAGAGGTAATTACCTGATCTGATGTATCCATTACGGTTACAATTTCAATATCAGGAGGCATATTTTTCATAAGAATAGGAATCTGTTCCTTCACCGCATTAGCAATTGAAACGGTGTTGGCTCCAGTTTGTTTTTGAATTACTATAGATGCACTACGCACACCATTTGTATAGTTTTCCATCACACGGTTTTCCAAAGTATCTTTCACCGTTGCCACGTCTTTTAGATACACTGGTCTGCCACCCATACTGCCCACTACAATGTCGTTAAGTTCGTTACTTCTAGCAAACTCTCCCTCAAGACGTAATAGATATGTTTGAGTACCTACGTCGAAGTTACCCGCTGGAACGTTTATGTTTTCCGCTGAAATAATTTGAGCAATTTGCTCAATACCTATATTGTAGGCCTCTATTTTTTGTGGATTTACGTTTACCTGAATTTCACGCTGCGGTGCTCCCGATATTGATACGGTTCCTACTCCAGGAATTCGGTTTAGAGGGTTAGCAATCTGATCATCAAGAATTTTGTACATAGCATTTGTACTCTCCTTAGCAGTTGCAGATAACACCATCACAGGAATCATATCCGAGCTAAATTTGAGTAACATTGGGTCTTCTACTCCATCAGGCAAGAACCCAGCTATCATATCTACTTTATCCCTGACGTCATTCATAATCTCCGTCATATTGGAGCCAAACTCAAACTGAAGCATAATTAATGACATACCATCACGTGACCGCGATGTAATATGTTTAATGTTTTCAGTAGAGTTAAGTACATCTTCAAGTGGACGAGTTACGTTTGCCTCTACGTCATCAGATCCTGCACCGGGATAGGACGTCATCACAGATATCATACTCATGTCGATATCTGGATAGAGGTCGATAGGTAGTTGGCGGTAGAACATCAATCCGATAAGTACAATACCGATAAATATCAGTGATGTTCCTACAGGATTTTTTACCGCATTGTTATATAATTTCATATTTGTTTCTCTATTTTAAATTGAAAATACTGTGTTAACTTATTGTACTACTTCTACCTCGTTACCATCAATTAGGTTTGAGTTTCCTTCAACAATAATTCTGTCTCCACTATTTAGTCCCGATATAATTTCGTATTTGTCGCCGATACGGACTCCCAATTCTACAAGAGTGTAGTATGCTTTGCCATCTCTTTCAACAAATACAAAGCGGTCGTTAGATCCTGTTTGCTTTCTGATAGCTTTGTCTGCAACAAGAGGACGGTCGTGTGCCCCAAAGTTGATATATACTCTTGAGAACATACCTGGACGCAATTTCAAATCGTTGTTTTTAACCTCTATCTCAACAGGGAAAGTGTGCGATACAGGGTCGATAGTTGGATAAATTAGTGAAACCTTACCTGCAAATCTCTCACCAGCTAGTGCATCAGCCTCTACTTCTACATCCATACCTTTAAATATGCTGCTGTATAATTTCTCAGAAACATTAATCACAACCTTCACAGGGTTAATATTCTCGATAGTCAATATTGGTGATCCCATTGCTACATCTCCAGCATCAAAGTTACGTGCAGTTACCACACCACTTATTGGGCTAATTAGCTTAGTATTTTCCGACAAATTATCGATAGCCGTTTGTGTTACATCTAATTGCACCTTAAGTTGGTCAAGTTGTTGTTGTGAAATACCACCTACCTCAAAAAGCTCTTTGTATCTATTGTAGTCTTGCTTTAGGTTAGCTAGTTGAATCTCTTGCTGAGATAAAGTAGTAGCATCCATTGTAGCTAGCACTTGCCCTTTTGCTACTCGTGAGCCTACATCTACACTAATAGTTCTAATACGTCCACCCATTGCAGATGTGATATTGTTAACAGTATTAGCTTCGATGGTAGCTGTAAAGCTTGATATCTGATCTACAGATTCCAATTTTACTTGCTCTACTCGCACTTTTCTAGCCTCACTTTGCACCTCTTGGGCATTTTCCTCCGATTTGCTTCCACAAGATGTTGCAAAAACTAGAAGTGCCAGAGGCAAAAATTTTAATAATTTACTTGTTCTCATTGTTCAATATGATATTTCTTATGTTTGTCTTAATCTTTTTATCTATTATTTTTTCTCAGTGTCGATGTCGTAACCCAATGTCTTTTCTAGGTCGGATTTAGCTGCCAAATAGTCATAAATAGCATTACGATATTGAAGCTCGGCACTTGTTACGGCAAGAGCAGCTGCATTTACATCTACAATTGTACCCATGCCAGTGTCGTATCTCTTTTGAGTAATCTCGTATCCTTTTTTTGCTTGTTCCACCGATGATTCTGTAGCCACCACTTGTTCAATACTTTTGTTCATCATCTCGATGTTGTTCTTTACAGACAGTTTTAGTCCTCGTTCAATATCTTTACGTTGATACTTCATTTGTAGAAGCTGTATCTCCGATTGTTTGATATTGTTTCGTTTTTGACCTCCACTAAACAAAGGTATAGCTAGAGTTATTCCTGCCACTGAGTATGGATCCCATCTATAAGTACTCATTTTGAAGTCATTGTTTTGGCTCATGTACATATAGTTGAAGGATGAGGTCAGAGTTGGCAACAGTTGCATTTTCTGTATTTCCAATCCTTTTTGTGCCATATCTGTTTGCAAATCAAATTGTTTCAAGTCACTGTTTGAAGACAAGTCGTCATCATTAGGAACTATTGCATTAAACATAGTCTCCTCATAGTCTAGTAGCGAACCACTTATCTCCATTTCCACATCTGCGTCAATACCCATAAGCATTTTCAGTTGTAGTTCCGATATTTTGATAGCATTCTCTGCCTGCAATATGTTAGGAATTATGCTTTTTAATCTCACCTCGGCTGTTACCACATCATACTCGGCCACAATGCCTTGAGCATATTTGTTTTTAATGTTCACTAGATTGATAGAGTCGTTGCGATAAGTCTCTTTAAATACTTCGTAGCTCTCCATAGCTAGCAAATTGTTGTAAAACGATTTCTTAACCTGATTAGTTAAGTCAATCTTTGATGAGCGTGCTTGCTCCATCGAAAACTCAATATCTGTTTGCGATAGTTGAATATTTTTCCATAATGAAGGCACCACTAACGGCAAACTAACATTAACACCTCCCGACCACATATTCTTACGTCCCACCTGTATTCCTTGATTAGGATCAGCATCTGGGTCTGGTGCCATTGCTCTAGACAGTACATCAAGAATTTCCAATTCATGTGGTTCAAACTTCGATGGGTCAACATCACCAAACATGTTAAATGCACCATCCATATACATTGTTTGTTGTTTGATGGTACGTTGATATTGTCCTATCAAGTCTATTTGTGGAAAAAGGGCCCCATAGGCACTCTTTTTGGAGTATTGCTTTTTAGTAATCTCCATGTCAGCAATTTTTATTGATGGATTTTCACTCAGAGCAATATCTATTGCTGTATTCAAATCCACAATTAGCTTTGTCTGTTCCTGCGCCTTGACACTAGGAATAGCAAATAAAGCCCCTATCGTTATCAAAACGATGCTTATTCTCTTCTTTGTCATATATTATTTTGATTTTTTTCGTTTTTGCTATTTTCTAAGTACTTGTCTATTATTTCGATACCCTTATTGGTAGAAATGCCTCTTATGAAATTAATCATCATAGTAAAGAACAAATCTTGGAATGAAAATGTTGGTTTTTTTATATACGAGGCTCGCAAATATGTGTGATTGCTCTCTTCCACTAAAAACGCAGCCACTTCCACATTAAGTCCTTCACGAATGAAGCCATCTTTAATCCCCTGTTGTAGGGCACTCTTCATGTATGACTTATTACTTTCCATACTATTCAAAATTTCCTGATGTATAGTTGGATAATATTTCTCAATATCTTGATAAAACTTTACTGATGGCATCTCAACTTTTTGTTGGCAATCGATGAAATATATAAATACCTCGATGATGTTTGCCGACTTATTTATCAGCTCTTTTATCTTAGCAACATTCTTATCTCTCTTATTTTCGAGATATTGTCGTAGTATATCTTCTTTATCTTGAAAATTTTCATATAAAGTTCGTTTAGATATACCTAATGAGGAAGCCAAATCGTTCATCGATACGTTCTTGATGCCGTATTGATAAAACTTTGTTCCTGCTTTCTCCAGTATTCTTTCTTTCAACATTTAATTTGTTCTTTTATTAAAAATCTGTGCAAAGATAATATAGAAAACCCAAAACATCAAAACGGTTTTATTGGTTTTAACTTCATGGTGGTGATGATTAACAAAAGTTGGCAGTATCCGTATCTTTGATATATTCAATGTTTCCGGGTGTATGCAAATATTAGTTATGCTTATGCACACAGGGTGTGGTGTGTTCATAAAGTGTTGTATTTCTGAATTTTGCTTTTTAAAATTGAACATCCTGATGGTTATCGGTAGTGTAATTGGTTGAATTGGTTGAATGGTTGAGTTGTTGATACCAACAACATCTGAACAATCCCTCAACTTTTCAACTCCTCATCCCTTCATCCCAACAACAAACGAATATCAATCAAATTTCTGCAATCATACTCAACTCTTCAACTCCTCAACTCCTCAACTTTTCATCCCTCATATCCCCAAATACCAAACAATATTGACTATTTTAATTTCAAAACACTCAAATTATCAAACGTTATTGACTGTTTTTAATTGCGAAAACTCAAAATGCTAAATGACATTGACAGAAAAAAAAACAAAACACTATCATTATCACTTTTCATTCGCAATTATTGTTAAGTTTAGGGGCTAATATTAAATAGTTTTAGCAGTGTTGGCGCTTTTTTACTC
>JAAYFB010000234.1 GCA_012728465.1 Proteiniphilum sp.
ATCAGTCATGTAAAACACAAGTGTGCCACCCGACATAATATCCTTGTAGGTAATATATTTATCGGTAAGTGGTTTGCCGTTTAGCTCTACTTTTTCAACATACATGTTCTTATCCGAAAGGTTGTTTGCTACCATGGTGAAATGTTTGCCATTGCTTACATTTATCTTAGCACCCTCAATTTGTGGTGCACCAATAACAAACTCGCCACTTACGGGGTTCATCGGGTAGAAGCCCATAGCTGAAAACATATACCATGCTGACATCTGCCCACAGTCGTCGTTACCGATAAGTCCGTCAGGTTTGTTTTTGTAGAAGTCAGTAGTTATTTGACGAATCAATCGCTGAGTATCTTTTGGTCTGTCAAGATATGAGTATATATATGCAATGTGGTGGCTAGGTTCGTTACCATGAGCATATTGACCAATAAGTCCAGTTACGTCTGCAAGTTTACCAGTAGTTTCCTGCTCAGTGTTGAAGAAGTAGTCAAGCAATTCACCTGCTGCCTCTTTGCCTCCAAGAGTCTCTATAAGTCCACCCACGTCTTGCATCACGTGCCAAGTGTATTGTAGGGCATTACCCTCGGTGTAGTGTCCACCAATGCTAGAGTCAGCATGAGCCAGCTCATATGGATCGAATGGTGAAAGCCACTCGCCGTTCGAGTCTTTTGGTCTCATCGACTTTGATTCTGCATCGTATAGATTTTTGTAGTAGTTAGAGCGTTTCATGAAGAACTCGTAGTCATCCATCTTGCCCAACTCCTTAGCCATAAGTGCAGCGCAGTAGTCATCAAAACCACACTCTAAGGTGCGAGATACTGATTCTACTTTTATCAAATCATATGGGTAGTATCCATATTTGTCATACACCTCCCAATCTGATTTGTAATGCTTACTCTCTGTGATTGATTTTTTGATTTCATTGTAAGCTCGTTCAGCATCAAAGCCTGTTGTGCCGTTGAGGTAAGCTCCCACAATCATAGGAATGGAGTGGTTGCCAATCATCGTGTAGGTCTCTTGTCCCCAAAGCGACCAAATGGGTAGATGTCCTTTTTGTTCGCTATAGTCAAGCATCGAGTTTACAAAGTTTGGGATAAGTTCTGGTGACAACAATGTGTACATCGGAAATCCAGCACGGAATATATCCCATTGTGACCATGTAGAGTAATATTTTCCTGATTCAGATTGCGACACTTCACGACTGGGCCCAGTATATTTACCATCAACGTCGGCAATGTTGTTAGGCTGAATGTATAGGTGGTACATTGATGTGTAGAAGTTTGTCTTATCATCATTGGTGCCATTTATTTGGACACGCGTTAAGTATTTGTTCCACTCATCTTTAGCTTCTTGGCAGGTAGTGCTAAAATCCCAGTGATTTACTTCGGCAGCAAGGTTGGCTTTTGCACCATCTACACTTGCAGAGGACATTCCAATTTTCATGTTCACCGTTTCGGTATCACCCATATCGAATGATATGATGTATCTGTCCGATTTTTCAAGTTTGCTTTGCGGTTCAAGTTTTTTGGTTACTTTGAAAGGCTTGTCAAATTCTATTACGTAGTAATAAACTCGGTTTACCCATTCGGTGCGGCGTGTGTATCCTGAAATTATTTTATCACTTTCGAACGTCACTTCATTATCTAGTACATGCGTATGTATACGCGCATCTTGCCACACAAGTCCACTCTGAAAGTCTATCAAAAGGTTTGCTGTTTCATTCTTCGAATATGTATATTTGTGAAAAGCCACGTGAGCCGATGCTGTAATCTCTGCTTTAACATTGTTGTCCGCAAGCTCCACTGTGTAGTATCCTGGGCTAGCTTTCTCTGTTGACTTATCAAAATGACTATCAAGGTTGTCTCTCACCTCGCCTGCAAATGGTTGAACTAGTAGGTCACCTAAGTCAACACATCCAGTTCCATTAAGTCTATTCTGAGTGAATCCTTGTATTAGTGAATCCTCATAAAAGTATCCTGAACAATATGCCCACGAAAAGTTACCCGTTTGTGGACCTGTTTGTATCATTCCCAATGGGTATGTAGCTCCAGGGAATGTGTGTCCAGTAAATGCAGTTCCAATAAATGGATTGACATATTGTGTCAAGTCATTCTCATCTATAAAAAGTGAATTGCTCCCTTTTTGTGTGCACGAGAGTGTTAATAAAATAGTTGCGAGCAGTAAAACTGATTTCTTCATCTTGCTAAATATAAATATGAAAGTTGTTTTTGATTTTTAAAAAATTGCCACACTGCTTCTTTTTTCATTAGCAGTCGATTTTGCAATCGCGTTGTCTATTCCAATCGTTTTGAAGCTGTAACCCTCGCTCAATAGCCATTCTATTGATTTGGGGAGGGCATACCTCAGATTGTTTTCCGCTTTCAGTGAATCGTGAAAGACTATGATGGAGCCATCTCTTGTGTATCTCTTCACATTATTATATACTTGCTCTGGTTTCATCCATTTGCTATAGTCGCGAGTGACGACATCCCACATTATTATATGGTAGCCTTCCTTTTGTAAATCTCTACACTGCCTGTAGCGCATGTGCCCATGTGGTGGTCGAAATAATTTAGAGTTGATATACTCTTTAGCTAAATTGGCATTGTTGATAAAATGCTCGTTGTTGTGTTGCCATCCTTGTAGATGATTAAATGTGTGATTGCCTATTTGGTGACCATTGTCGGTAACCAACTTAAATATTTCTGGGTACTTTCGCACATTGTCGCCCACACAAAAAAAAGTGGCTTTGATTTCGAATTGGTTTAATATATCCAATACCCAAGGGGTTACCTCGGGTATTGGTCCGTCGTCAAACGTTAAGTAAATTGTTTTTTCTCCTTCGTTTTTTATTCTCCACCGAGCTCCAGGAAATAGAGCTCGGTAGAGCAGTGGGGGCTGTTCGATAATCATGCTTTGCTTGTTGATGCCATTAAAGTTATTCGCCTTGAAGTGCTCTGCTGTATTGCTCGAACAATTTTGGGCTAAATTGTTGCATCATGTGAAGTGTTTGTTGAAGCTGGCTATCTGCATTACCTTTCATTATTGAATCGGTACTGTTTCTGTAGAATACTCTGACAGAGCTGTTAGCAATTTCTTTCACAATTTCGTCACCTAGTTGCGTGGCTCCAATCATATAGTATGCTTGTGCACGTTCAAGAAGCTCCTCGCTGTTAGATTGATATTTGTCTAAATCAAAGTCTTGATAAACAGACGTTATTGTTAGAAGTGATTGAATGTTGTAAAACACATCAATTAATGTACTACTCAATTGTTTTGGAGATAATCTATCATACCAATCAAGATTGGATTTTACTCTGTCTTCAATTTCTGTAATTAGCTTTTCACCTTTTTCGTTTGCTCCAATGTGGTAATAAGCACGTGCGAACATTATTCCATCAGTGCCGTATTCTACAGCACTTGCAGGCATCACAGTTGTGGCTTTATCTAGTGCCGCTAGTGCTTTATCATTATTGCCTTCGTTGATAAGGGCCTCAATTAACTGATTGAAGTATAATCTGAAAGTAGTTATCATTCTTCGACTAGTCTCGTCAAGATATAGGTTAGGGTTCTCTTCGAGACCACCCCAACGGAACTTATTCATTAAATTGTCGTAAGCCTTTTCGGTGTTTACTCCACCACTTAGTGGTGTGCCGGGCACTACTTGATATGCCAAACCAGTCAACGAGAAGTTGTTTGTATTCTGTAGGTTGAGGTATAAGTTTCTATCTACAGTTGTTGCAAAGTAAATTGGACGCTTCCAGTTGTCATCATTTATGTTTGATAATAAGTCCATTATCATCAATTCCTGACGATAAACACGAGACTTATCACCCAAATCGATATACATTTTATCAGATGGTGATGAGTGTAGTGATTTCCAATCAACTTTAGATGTATCTACATCCAAGTAAAGCTTATTTGATGGAATTATTTGCACATTGTCTGTATTAAAAGGATTAGCTGGAAGGTATTTGCCTGTACGCAAATTCTCCATCACATACTTTAATGATACATTGTCTTTAAACTCGTTTGCATCAAAATACTGACTGTAACTTACCGAAGGTATTTTGTTTTGTTGTAGCACTTCCACTATTTCGTCTTTAGTCAATATAAGTGCTATCGAACCAGCATCACCTGAATATTTGTCTCTATCCCAGTGTATTGGAAGTGGAGTAGATTCGTACGATTGATTAAGCATTTGATCTACGTACCACTCTGTTTGCATAAAGCTCAGGTTGGTTACTCGTACGTCGGTACGGAATCCTTCAGTTTCTTGCACATACCAAAGCGGGTAAGTATCGTTGTCGCCATTTGTGAATAGTATGGCATTTGGCTCCACGCAGCTCAAATAGTTCATACCTGTATCTCTGGCAAGGGTGCGTCCCGAACGATCATGATCGTCCCAGTTTTGAGATGCCATTTGTATTGGCACTATCAATGCAATTAGTGATACGACCGTGGCTGTTAGAGTAGTATTTTTAATATACTTTCTTAAATATCTGCTGATACCTGCCACACCAATTCCAGTCCATATTGCAAATGCGTAGAATGAACCTGCATATGCATAATCTCTTTCACGAGGTTCATATGGTGTTTGGTTTAGGTATAGCACAATGGCCAAGCCTGTCATGAAGAATAGTAGGAACACTATTGAGAAGCTTTGCTTTCCTTTTTTGCGTAGGTTTAACTGATATGCTATTCCAATGATGCCTAAAATAAGGGGTAGCATGTAGTATTTGTTGCGACCTTTATTATCTGCAATCTCTGGGGCAATGTTGTCTTGTGGCCCCATGCCTAACACGTGCTCGTCAATAAAGCCAATTCCTGTTATCCAATTACCTTTTGTCATTCCACCATCAGACTGAATATCATTTTGGCGTCCTGAGAAGTTCCACATGAAGTATCTCCAGTACATGAAGTTCATTTGGTAGTTTACTAAGAACTTTAGATTATCGAAGAGAGTGGGTGTGATATTTCTATCCACGTTTGCCCAATTCTCATACCCTTGCATATGACCTCTATAAGCAGGTGATGCAGGGTGAGAGTGCATTCGAGGGAAGAGCATTGTGTTAGTGAATTTATATTTGGGGCTCTTTGTGGCAATATATTCGTCTTTTTGGTTTTCTGATGTTTTCACAACTCTGCTATAGGATGTTTTCTCGCCAGATGTTACTGCACGTCCTTCCGCATCGCGTTCCACTTGCGAAGTGTAAGTTGTGCCATGTATTAGTGGTGTTTCGCCATATTGCTCGCGGTTGAGGTAACTGCCTAATGAAAATACATCCTCTGGAGAGTTTAAGTCCAATGGAGGATTTGCCGAAGAACGAATAGGTATTAATGCATATGCTGAGAAGCCGATAAGAATTACAAATAAGCTAGAAGTTGCTAAATTAATAAACTTAATGTTTACAATATTCCTTCTAAATACAAGATAAAGAGTAGAGCCCATTAATACTGCCCATAGCCATACGCTACTTCCGATAAATAATATTCCCGTAAGTGCAATGCTAAGCACAAATGCTATACGTGCTCTTTTTAGGTTTCCTTTTTCTGATAATGTTTCAAGAATTGCCCATAGAAGTGCAACAACTAGTGCAACAAGGTACACAATCACACCACTATTATATGACATGCCTAGTGTATTGACGAAGAACAGCTCGAACCATCCACCAATTTTTGTGAAACCAGGTATAACTCCAAACATTAATACTGCGATTACTCCAAATGAAAGAACTAATGCAAGCAGTCCGCTTTTCCAGTTAGGATTGCTATTTTTTTTGTAATAATACACCATCACTATTGCAGGGATAGCCAAAAGGTTCAGCAAGTGTACTCCGATTGATAAGCCCATAACGTAAGCAATAAGTACAATCCACTTATCTGAATCTGATTTGTGTGAGTTATCTTCCCATTTCAGTATTAGCCAAAATACTAGTGCCGTTAGCATAGATGAGAAGGCATAAACTTCACCCTCTACAGCCGAGAACCAAAACGTGTCGGAGAATGTATATATTAATGATCCTACCAATCCACTTCCGATAACGATGATGATTTGCCCAAGTGTTAATTCCTCTTTTCCTTCGCCTACCACTAGTTTCCGTGTTAGGTGAGTGATGGTCCAAAATAGGAATAGTATTGTAAATGCACTTAAAAGTGCCGACATACTATTAATCATTAGTGCTACCTGACCAGGATCGTTAGTAAACTGGCTAAATAGATTTCCTAAAAGCATGAATATTGGTGCACCAGGAGGGTGGCCTACTTCAAGCTTATACGCTGCAGAAATGAATTCTCCACAGTCCCAAAAGCTTGCAGATGACTCTATCGTAAGTAAATAAACTATTGCTGCTATTACAAAGACAGTCCAACCAGAAATGTTGTTGATAAGTTTGTATCTTTTCATTATATGAAACAATAATATTGAATATCAGTATTAATTTAGGGGCAAAGATAAGAAAAA
>JAAYFB010000235.1 GCA_012728465.1 Proteiniphilum sp.
CAATGTTTTGCATGCTTGGCCAGAAAAATGAGTCGTTCTCGCTGTTCTAAACTAAGTGGTACAGAAACAATTCGAGGCATGTGTGAACATCTGTTAACTAAAAAAACTTTTTCGCATGATTAGTTATTTTTGTCAACTTAACTTGGGTTATATAATATAATATAATATAATAGGATAAAGTGTAGCTATGAGGGGCAGTTGCATTAGCTTGTATATTTATTTGGCTACCTTTGTCGAGTAAATTACATACTTGAAACGTCAACTTTTTAGACTATTAAACATGTGCTGTTTTGAATTAGGGAGATGCCCTAGTGAAATAATATAGGGTGAGGGAGTAAAAAATGAAGATTAAAAAATGTTTGTTAGTATCAGTCGCACCGGTGGCGTTGGTATTTCCATTGACTGTTCATGCAGATACATTGGATAGTAATCCTTTCATTGAAACGTCAGGTGGTGGTTTTATCTATGTAGATACTACGGAAGGTGTTGAGCCTCCAGGAATTAAGGCTGTTACCTTTACAAGTACAAGAGATCCAGAAGGTGAAGGTAAAGAACTTGCGTTTGTCGAACCATATGACAACTTTGTTACTGACTTTTCGGCCCTCAAGTCACGCGGTGAAGTCACCAACTGTTTGATGGCCAATAATACTGCTTTTTGCGACTCTGCACCTGGATCTGGCAAACGTATTAAAAATTATTTAACTGGTATGGATCCATTTGATACGCGTTTCCGTACTTCAACAAATGAAGTTATAGATACTTCAGTGGACTATTTCACGTTTGGAAAGATATCCAATTTTACAGGTGCGCGTATCACTGGTTTAAATATTGAGGTACTGGATAAAGATGGCAAATTGATGGATCCAACTGATCCTGCCAATGCAGTATTGTTCAATACTGCTGCAAAAAAGATTGGTCTTGGCGCTAGTCTAACTGATGGTTTATTCGGTAATGGTGGACAAGAAGGTGAGGACAGTACAGGTTTTTTCGTCTCTGGTGAGAAAGCAAGATTTACAAACGACGCTGTAGCACCTAATAAGTTAGAGTTTGGTGCTTTAACTCTTGATGGCTATAAGAAGCACTTCGGAGAGGGTTACCTAGATAACACTATGGTACCGGATGGTATGTTCTGGGACTATAGTAACGGTGTTGAAGAAGCTGCTCTTGTTGCGTGGAATAACTTAGCGGGTGGTGGCTGGACCTATGGCAATCTAACTAATAGTTTTCTTCAAGATTTAGCTGATTCATTAGGTGTTGACGTATCAGCATTAGCTTATGCATCTGGAGAATTAGTACCAGCTGAAATCCTTGCGGCAGCTAAAGAACAAGGCTTCGAAGTTTTACCTATTGAAGATCTACGTAATGCCAACTTAAACTACACCATGAGCATTGGCAATATTGATGGTAATGAGTTTGTTGTTCGTATATCTAAAGAGTTTGCGCCCATCGTTGCGAATGCAACAACTGAAATGCAATTAAAAAATGCGATTTATTTAGATACGTTAGCTAACGTACCATATCTAAATACTGTTGAAGGTAGTGCTGAAAAATATCAAGCAGCAATCGAAAGTCTTATTGCTGAAGGAAACGCAAACGACGTTGCAAGAGCTTTGGAAAGTGTTGGGTTTGGCCATGCGCCAGCATTTACTAGTATTGGCTTTGAGACCGCACGTGACCAAGTTGCTGCGATCACAAGATATGTTCCTTGGAGTAGCAACAACGGCAACCAAAAAGCTGCGTCAAATGACACGGGTAGCTGGTCGTCGATGGATAGCGATCTATATGGCTTCGTCTCACCGAGCCTTTCACGTTCAGAGTATGATCCATTATCTAACGCTTTAGGCTATGATGTTGATGTGTATTCGCTAACGGCAGGTATAGAGAAGCGTCTAACAAATACTAACTCATCAGTTGGTCTAGCAGTAGGTTATACCGATGCAACGGCAAAGACCCATCAATATTTTGGCGAAATAGAAGCTGATGGTTACTCTGTAGCAGCATTCACGCGCACTCGTTTCGGTGAGGGTGGATTGGTGCAAGCGTTGGTCGGTTATCAAGATTTATCTTATGAATCAAAACGAGATACATTTGAGGGTGATACCGCCACTGGTAAGACTGACGGCACGCAGGTGTTTGCGGCGTTAAGTGTCGATTACTTAAAAAATATAGGTGCGTTCAAAATCGGTCCAACTGCTTCAATTGAATACTATGATGTCTCAGTTGATGGCTTTACTGAAAATGGCACAGATATTTGGAATTTAGCAGTTGGAGATCAAGATTCTAATATCCTTCGAACTTCTATCGGTGTACTTGGTGAATATCAATTCCCTACTATTAATACTCGTCTACTAGGTAGTGTTAAATACACGAATGTCTCTGGAGACGATCTTAATATCCAAACTGGCATTGTAGGTCAAGCAAGATCTCTCGCTCCTTACACAGTGCAAGGTATGGATAAAGATTTGGTAAACTTTAGTATCGGATTAGACCATGTTATTAAATCTAATGACTCTAGCCAAGTTGCTTTATACGGTGGTTATAATGGAAAATTTGGTAGTGACTATGATAATCAAGGCATCCAAATAGGCATTAATTCTACTTTTTAAAGAGATAGAAAACTCTTTTCTTTCTCTTAGAGTTTGAGATTTTATGAGAAGTCAGATACTAAGTTATCTGGCTTTTTTTATGAGTATATTTTGCCTAAAAAAGTGTCAGTTTATTCGTAAGCGTGTAAGCGTCCGCTGAATCCCATACCAATTTTAATGTAAGCGTCCGCTGAATCGGTAATACCCCCTAAAAATAATTGAGTTTAAAAGTAGAAAGTCGAATAACCTTGATTTAAGGAGATTTTCTATGAAAACATCTAAGTATTCAGACAGCTTGATCATGAGTATCTTGAAGCAAGCTGAAGCAGGAACACCCATACCGAACTTGTGCCGCGAACATGGTATGAGCTCTGCTACA
>JAAYFB010000236.1 GCA_012728465.1 Proteiniphilum sp.
ATTAGGGCTCAAATACATCGTAATGCCAACTATGAGTCCGAGACCCACTTGGGCAATAACTTTAAACTTACCTTTTAGTCCCTCTTTATCTTTTTTGAATATTTTAATATAGTCATCTGCAAAGCCCAATGCACCCAGCCAAATAGTACTGATAATCATCAAAATAATATATATATTTTCTAATTTACCCATAAGTAGTATGGAGACTAAAATAGAAGCTATTATTATAAGACCTCCCATTGTGGGAGTACCACGCTTACTGTATTGACCTTCTAAGTCTAAATCCCTTATCGTTTCTCCTATTTGCATTTTCTGCAATCTCTTAATTATCTGTGCTCCCACAATTACAGAAAACAACAAAGAGATTAAAGCTGCCAGTGCAGCTCTAAATGAAACATATTGAAACATCCCTGCTCCAGGGAAATTGAGTGTATTTAAATATTGAAATAAATAATATAGCATAAACTAGAATTGCGTTATTATTAATAAAAAAATGGAAGAAATTTATTAGTCTAATACTTTAAAAATTTTCTCCACCTCTTCTTTATCATCAAAATGATGTTTTACTCCTCTTACATCCTGATAGTCTTCATGACCTTTTCCAGCAATTAGAACCACATCACCTGGCTTTGCCATAGTGATTGCTACTTTTATAGCTTCACGTCTATCTACAATAGTTAATGTAGTAAGTTTTTGTTTGTAGTCCAAGCCTGCAACCATATCATTAATAATCTCTTGTGGCTCTTCAAATCGAGGATTATCAGATGTTAGTACAACCTTGCTACTCATTCTCACTGCCTCTCTTGCCATAATTGGCCTCTTAGTTCTATCTCGATTTCCCCCTGTTCCAACTACAGTAATTATTTCGCCTTCTTGATTTAAGACTCCATGAATTGACTGCAAAACATTTGTTAAAGCGTCTGGAGTATGAGCATAATCAATAATTACAGTAATGCCACTAGAAGAACGCAAAGTCTCAAATCGACCCGAAACAGGCTTCAATATTGAGAGCACTTTCAATATTTCTTCTTCATTTTGACCCAATAATACTGCGGCACCATATACGGCTAAAATATTATAGACATTGAAATCTCCAACAAACTGAACTATTAAATCTTTGTTATTAATTTCTATTTCAGTTCCATCAAAATGCTTTTCAAATATCCTAGCTTTGAAGTCTGCCATCCCCTTTATAGAGTAAAACTTTTTCATTGCTTTAGTATTTTGAAGCATAAACTCTCCATTTTTATCATCTGCATTTACTAATGCAAAAGAATCATCATTAAGAGTATCAAAAAAGGATTTTTTGACATCACGATATTCCATCATATTTTTATGATAGTCAAGATGATCCTGAGATAGATTTGTGAATATTCCTCCTACAAAACTCAATCCATATACGCGATTTTGATGAATTGCATGTGAACTAACCTCCATAAAAGCATACTCACATCCTTTATCAACCATTTTACTTAATAAAGAATTTAGAGAGATTGGATCTAGAGTAGTATGAGTAGTAGCATATTTTTCGTTATTTACATAGTTGGCCACTGTAGAAAGTAATCCTGTAGCATACCCCAACTCTTTAAACATATCGTATAACAGCGTAGCTACTGTAGTTTTACCATTTGTGCCCGTAACGCCTACTAACTTTAAATGCTCAGATGGATTGCCGAACCACATTGATGCTATTTGTGCTAATGCTAAAGAAGAATCCTCAACTTGTACATATGTGACACGAGAAAAATACTCTTCAAACATAGGTTTGTCATAAATAACAACAAGCACATCCTGCTCAATGGCTTTTGCAATATAATCATGCCCATCAGTATTAATACCTTCTACCGCAATGAATAGAGAACCTGACTCAACCTCTCTAGAGTCAGATGTGATGTTTTTTACCTCCACACTATCATTACCATGTATTCTTACTACCTTGCACTTCGCTATTAGCTCTTTTAATTTCATAACTACACTATATTTATGCTATCGCAACGTTATTCTTATTGTTTTACCTTTTGCCTGCTTATCGCCTTCGGCAATAGATTGTGATACTACTTTTCCAGAACCAGTCATACTTACTCTAAGACCAGACTGCTCTAATAAAAACACTGCATCTTTAGCACCCATTCCAATTACTCTTGGCACAGAATTAGGCTCTACTAAAATATCATTTAATTGGTAAGAAACACTATCTTTATCAATAGATACCCAATCTGAATCAGAGTTGTTATCTGGTTTGATTTTCAATTTAGATAGTACTGTCTTTGTTTTTTTTAAGTTTCCACTTTTTATATTGGGGTTTATTGCGAGAAGCGAATCTACTCTCACCTCGGATACATCTAATTGATTGTTTCGTACAAATGTTTGCTCTGCAATATTTTTAAATACCATACCTGCTTGTCCTCCACCCGATGGAACACCCCTTGGTTTCCGAATACCAACAAAACATGTATATTGAGGAGAATCTGCAGGGAAATATCCGCAAAACGAAACGTAATGATCACTATATCCACCCCCACTAGCTATTTGAGCAGTACCCGTTTTACCTGCAATTGAAAAAAAATCAGATCCAACTACTTTTGCTGTACCATTCTCAACAACACTCACAAGCATATCCTGTATTTGTTCAAGTGTTGTTTCTTTACACATCTTTTTATTTATTACCTCTGCTTTATATTCTTCTACAACTCTACCATCTTTTAATAATGTTTTTGCAATAAATGGTTTTATCATTTTTCCATTATTAGCGATACCGTTGTAAAACATCAAAAGATATATTGGTGGCACCTTTGACTCGTATCCGAAAGACATCCAGGGCAATGTAGTTTTAGACCAATAGTTATCTTTATCATCAGGATACCTTATTGATGATGTACCTTCAATTCCGCTTAATGGTACGTCCCACTCTAGTTGCTTTCTCAGTCCAATCCTATCAATTCCTTTAATAAACTTTTCAGGATTATCTTCATACCCCTTCAAAACAATATTGCTCATTACCACATTTGAGGACACATCCATACCCTCCTTAACTGTTAGATAGCCTCTATCTTGCCCTCTTCTCCAATAATGGTCTCTTACCACTTTTCCTTTATATGTATATAATCCAGTTCCGACAAAGAATGAATCTGTTGGCTCTATCACTCCATCATCTAATGCGACCATTACCGTAACAGTCTTAAATGTAGAACCTGGCTCATTCATATATGAAAATGCATTAGGATTACCCTCTGCATAGATTCCGTTAGATAGCCTATCTAAATTAGCGATACCTTTTATTTCACCAGTTTTAGTTTCCATTATTATTGCTGTTCCCGATTCTGCCGATGTCTCGATAAGCATGTCACGAAGGGCTCTCTCCGTTATATCTTGTATATCTGCATCTATTGTGGACACAATATCATAGCCATCCTTAGCTGCTACCTCCTCGATATCGGTCCAACGGCCCTCTATCTTTTGGCGGCTCTTTACTCCTTCTACTCCTCGCAATAAAGAGTCATATTTCAATTCTATCCCACTAGCTCCACCTTTGCTTAGGTCTTTATATACACTCCCAACGGTCCTATTTGCTAAGTTTCCAAAAGGCCTCTTTCGAGAGTTTTTCTCTTCAGCTATTAATCCACTTTTATTAGATTTTAATTTAAAGAAAGGAAAAGTGCGAATCTCTTTTAAATCAACATATGATATATCATTTTTAATAATACGGACATATCTTGATTTAATAGGCACTCTCTTATTTGATCCATTCTCTTTATTGGCTTGAAGTTGTTTATCTTCTCTTTCGCGTTGCTCCCATCCTCCTAGAATTATATTTTTATATTGTGCAGCTGATCTATCTTTAAACTTTTTAGACAGAGCTATAGATAATGAATCTACTTTAGCATACAAAGTATCTTTTATCATACCGCCTGCTCTGAAGTCCATATAAATTCCATACAGAGGCTC
>JAAYFB010000237.1 GCA_012728465.1 Proteiniphilum sp.
GAGGGAGCAACGTTTGAATTCAATCGCGATTACAACGAGAAAATTTCAGCAATAGCTGATTCTATTGCATATGAAGCTGAATCTATTATAGCTTTCGCTCGAAGCAACTTTAGCATGACAAGGGTAATACTGCCCGACATGAAGTTGCGTAATCGTAGCCAAATGGAGATTGCTGATGAACTGACAAGAGCAGTAAGAAACGAAACAGAAGCTCGTGCATTTGTGCAACAAACTTCTTCGTTCGGAGGACGAAGAAGTGGTATGCCTATTCAATATGTTCTGCAGGCACCTAACATACAAAAGCTTCGAGAATTTATCCCTCCATTTATAGAAAAAGTGAGCGAGAGTCCCTACTTCCAGATGTCGGACGTAAACTTGAAGTTTACTAAACCAGAGACTAGAATTGTAATTGATAGAGACAAGGCAGCATTGTTGGGAGTAAGCACCAGAGATATCGGTCAAACATTGCAATATGCACTTAGTGGACAAAGAATGGGTTACTTTTATATGAATGGTAAGCAATATCAGGTTCTTGGCGAAATTAATCGTCAGCAACGTAACACTCCGCTCGACTTGAAAACTATATATGTCAAAAACAATGTTGGTGACATGATTCAGATAGATAACCTAGTAACACTTGAGGAGAGTGTAGCACCACCTCAACTATATAGGTATAATAGATTCAACTCTGCAACAATATCGGCAGGACTTGCCAAAGGATATTCGCTTGGACAAGGTCTTGAGGAAATGGATAGAATTGCAGCTGAAGTGCTAGACGACACCTTCAGAACATCACTAGAGGGCGAGTCGAGAAACTTCCGCGAAAGTTCATCAAGCCTACTGTTTGCTTTCGGACTTGCTATTGTATTAATATTTTTGGTGCTAGCAGCACAGTTTGAGAGTTTTAAAGATCCATTCGTGATTATGTTTACTGTTCCATTGGCTGTTTTTGGTGCACTAGTATTTATGTGGTTGTTTGATGTTACAATGAATATTTATAGTCAGATTGGAATTATTATGCTAATTGGACTAGTTGCAAAGAACGGTATCTTAATTGTGGAATTTGCTAACCAAAGACAAACAATGGGGATGAGTAAGTTTGAATCACTAGTCACTGCATCCAACCAACGACTACGCCCCATCTTGATGACTAGTATATCTACAGTATTAGGATTGCTACCTTTAGCAATGGCTACGGGTGAAGGAGCAAATGGACGTATTGCCATGGGTGTTGCAGTGGTTGGGGGTATGCTTGTTTCAACATTCCTCACGCTATTCGTTGTTCCAGCAATGTACATTTACCTATCTACAGATAGAGAAAAGAGAGATATGGTTGTAAAAGAAAAAAAAGAAACAGAAAATGAATAGGATAATAAAAAAAACTCTTTTAGCTATTGCATTATCGACCACCCTGCCCTTAGTGGCTCAAGAGGTAATTAATATAAATGATGCTATCAGAATAGGTTTGGAAAACAACTACGACCTAAAAATAGTGCGTAACGAACAACAAATATCTGATAACAACAATACTATTGGCAATGCTGGATATTTGCCAACATTGGGTGTTTCATCGGGCTACAACATTAGGAATAATTCAAGCGATAATATCCCTGCTGTTGGTGGTGAAAGCACTGATGTAAACACGACGGGCACTCAATCATTGGATGCATCGGTCAATCTGAACTGGACTATATTTGATGGCTTTAAAGTAAAAACAAACCATAAGCGATTAAAAGAACTACAATCGATGGGTGAACTGAATACTAGGCTCAGTATTGAGAATTTTATTGCTGATATATCAGCCGAATACTACAACTTAGTGCAGCAAACACAATATTTAAAAAACCTGAAGCAGGCTGTTGATCTATCTCGCGAAAGATTGAGAATTGTGGAAGCAAGATATCAAATAGGATCCTTTTCACGATTAGATTTGCAACAAGCTAAGGTTGATTTCAACACTGATAGCTCACAACTAATTCAACAGTATGAGGTATTGCATAGATCTCGCATTAAGCTTAACGAATTGATGGGGTCGCATGATATAGAGACTTTGGTATCTGCATCTGATAGCACTATTAATGTAAATAGATTACTTCAAAAGGATATTCTATTTGATGATATGATGCAGAACAACACTACTCTATTAATTTCCGAAAAAAATAAAACACTGAGTGAGTTAGAACTTAAATCATTGCAAAGCCAAAACTATCCATATCTTCGATTAAATGGCAGCTATGGTTTCACTCATTACAATTACAGCAATAGTAATCTGGATCAGCAACGAAATTGGGGTCCAAGTGCAGGAGTTACACTAGGCTTCAACATATTTGATGGATTTAACAGAAAACGAGAACAGAAGAACGCTCGCATCAAGATCAACAATCAAGAGCTAATTGTAGATAGGCAAAAGC
>JAAYFB010000238.1 GCA_012728465.1 Proteiniphilum sp.
AGGAACTATTTCAAATGGCATTGCTTTGAACACATCATCTATTTTTTGAGACCATGACAATGATGTGCATAATAATATTAAAAGCAAAACAGTTATTTTTTTCATTTGGGGAAATAATTGATATATATACATTCTAAAATAAAAAATGATGAGCGGATGCCTCAATATATGTGTATATTAGAACTCCACTCATCAATCAATAAGTTGTTTATAATTGCACTACTTAACCTCTCAATCGGTCTAGCGATCTAACTAGCACCTCATCAGCTCCAATTTTTCTTATAGCGAGATAGGTCAAAATAATTGCAATAATGGGCATAATCACCCCTACACCTATATTTCTAAACTGAATATC
The DNA here is from genome assembly GCA_012728465.1 of Proteiniphilum sp. Classification (GTDB taxonomy): domain Bacteria; phylum Bacteroidota; class Bacteroidia; order Bacteroidales; family Dysgonomonadaceae; genus Petrimonas. The sequence continues at coordinate 356 of JAAYFB010000238.1, forward strand.
TGCTGCAGGGTCTATTCGATAAACTAAAAAGCCAAAGTATAGATAAAATCCTATCATAACTATGATGTTAAAGATAGATACCCTAATTTGTATCATTCTAGTTTTATATAAGAATACTGTAATCAAAGCCAATAACGAACTAATAGCACCAACAGCAAAAAGTCCCCACGTGGAATTAACAATATTTCCACCTTCGTTAATGCCTAATGCTTCGAATACAATTATCTCGGTTCCTGCATAAAATTTTGCCAGTGGGGTCACAACTGCAATTAACATACATGCAGAGGCTAGCAAGAGAAATAGGGTTTGAATTCTTTGAATCATTAGTTAGAACTGTTCTTTTTCTTTTGATGGATTTCTATAATAAATACTTCCTTCATTCCACTCTTGCATTGCTATAAGAGCTGGCTTAGGCAGTTTTTCATAGAAACGTGAAATCTCTATTTGTTCGTGATTTTCAAAAATCTCCTCCAAGTTATCACTATATGATGCAAACTCCTCAAGTTTATTATCCAAATCGGTTTTCATCTCCACTGAAAGCTGATTAGCTCTTTTGCTAATGATGCGTACCATTTCATATACGTTTCCAACAGGCTCTGACATTTTCATAACATCTTTAGTTTCTGTTGTAGATGGGGCATTTGTTCTTCTATAATCCATTTTATATTGTTTATTCTTTATCGTTTGTTATTTTGCTTGTTATTATACTGTTATGATGGTAGCTTCTCGATGTAGCTCTGTGCCCTAGCATAATACTTTTCGGCCTCTTTGCTATGCTTTCCTTCAGGAAAACTATTTTTATAGTTAAAGTACTCATCCACTACCATTCTGAACCTTTCTGGTTGCATTTCATATGTACTATTGACAGCATACTCGTAACGAGACCTAAGTATTATCATCTGATACTCCTCATTATACTGCGAGAAAGGATAATTCTTTAATGCTTCACGTGCTGTAATCACAGCCGACTCGTAGTTGTTACCTCTATAGTTTCCCAGATTTAGATACAACTGAGCTGCCCTCAACTCTTTAAGAGCCAACTTATCTTGCAACTCAAACATAAATCCTTTTGCCTGTTCGGCACGCTCTGTTTGAGGATACTCCTCCATGTATCGTTGAAATTCGGATATAGCCTTATATGTTTTTGATTGATCTAGCCTCTCGTCAGGCGAGTCAAGATACATACCATATGCAGCATAAAATAATGAAGACTCTGCATATTCGCCCTTAGGATACATATTGTAGTAAGTAGTAAATATTTCGGTAGCCGAAAGATAATCTTTTGAGTTATAGTAACTTTGTCCTAGCAAATAAAGAGATTCCTCTGCCTTATCTGTACCTTTAAAGTAGGATATCAACTCCTCCAATAAAGTGATTGATCGGCTATACTTTTTCTCCTCAAAATATTTTTGAGCGTAAGTGTATTTCACATCTCTATCATTACTTTTCAATATCTTGTTGTACTCGCCACACGACGTCAAAAGTATTGTTATTACTAATAATAAGCTTAAGGGTTTTATTCTCATCTTCTATAAATCGATTTTAGTTTGCAAACTTACTGAAAAAATACCACTTTCAGTATTGTCACGACTGTTTTTATTCAATTTTAGTACTTTTCATTCAGAAAGCTCGAAATATCATCAACATAATTTCGATTATTTGACAATTTGGGAACTTTATTTTGCCCCCCTATCTTCTTTCTATGCTCCATCCATTTGTAAAAATCGCCTGGTTTCAACACTCTGACAATGGGCATGCCAAGCGACAAATTATATGATCGCTTAGCTTCATAATCCGAGTTGAGGCTCTTAAGGCTTTCATCTAATATTGCAGTGAAAGACTCTATGCTATTTGGTTCTTTTTCAAACTCAATATACCACTCGTGTGCTCCAGAAGAATCATTGCCAAAATAAACAGGTGCAACAGTATATTCTAATATCTTAGAGTTTGTTATGGAGCAAGCTCTCTCTATTGCACGATCTGTATTGTCCACAATCAACTCCTCTCCAAAAGCATTAATAAATTGTTTTGTGCGACCCGTTATTCTAAACAAATATGGATTAGTGGATGTAAACTCGATAGTATCACCTATCTCATACCTCCACAAACCACCACTTGTAGTAATAACCATTGCGTACTGCTTACCAACTTCTACTTCCGACAAAACTACTGTTTTAGGATTATTCTCTTTCCATTCGCTATCGGGGATAAACTCATAAAATATTTCATTGTTCAACATCAATAGCATATCTTTAGACTTTTCAGAAAACTGAACTCCAAAAAATCCCTCAGAAGCATTGTAAGTCTCCCAGTATCTCATATTTCCTGTTGGAATTATTTCTTCATACTGCTCGTGATAGGGTGAAAAGCTTACTCCTCCATGAAAAAAGACCTCTATATTTTTCCATAACTCAGGTATAGAATGACCCGTATCACTCACAATCTTTTTTAGAAGTACCAGCATCCAAGATGGAACACCCAACAAGGCTCGAACATCTTCCTTTCGAGCATATAGAGACAGTTGCTCTAACTTTTTCTCCCAGTCGGGAATCATAGCCAATGCTTCGGGAGTACGTGCCAACTTTACCAAGAAGGGAAGATTTTTCATAAGTACAGCCGAGATATCACCTGTAAAAATACCATCACCAATGTTATTCACCTGTTGACTTCCACCTATCACAAGTGTTTTACCAAAAACAAACGACGAGTCAGGATATTGATTAGTGTACAAACCAAGCATTTGGCGACCACAACGGTAATGACAATTCACTAACGACTCTCTAGTTACGGGTATATATTTGCTCTTATCATTTGTTGTACCGCTCGACATTGCAAACCACCTGATAGGTGTGTCCCACAACACATTGCTTTTCTTGTCAATAATTATTTTATCAAGGTAGGGCCTCAAATCTTCGTACCTAAATACTGGAACTCTTTTTTGAAACTCTGGAATACCATCAATTTTGTCAAAGTTATATTCTGACCCTATAAGTGTATTTCTGCCATGCTCCAACAAGTAGCTCAGGTTCTCCTCTTGCACCGAAGATGATCTGTCGATAAAATCCTCAACTGACCTGTAGTATTTATTAAAAATTGCTTTTGATATTTTTTTAATCACTGTCATGTAGTTTCAAAATTGTTGTTTTGAGGCTGCAAAAATAAATATGTTATTGATAAGCTAAATACATATGTCTAAAGATTATGAATGTATTTCGTATCTTTATAGATATTTTACAGATAAAAGGACTTAACCTATCTTGCTAATCTTCATCAAAGCATCTTCATCAATTATTTTAATCTTTCGCCCATCTAAGGATATCACGCCTTCATTTACAAAAGAAGCAAGAGTGCGAATAGCATTTGCTGTGGTCATATTTGAAAGATTTGCAAGATCCTCTCTAGTGAGATAAATATCTATTGTGGCCCCATCTTCTTCTAAGCCATAACTCTCTCTCAAAAAAATCAACGACTCTGCCAATCTTCCTCTCACATGCTTCTGTGTTAGGTTCACAATTCGTTGATCGGCAATTCCTAAATCAAATGAAAGCATATTAATGAAGAAAAAGGCTAATTGGTTGTTTGCCCTCAATATTTTTTCAATTAACCTCATCGAGATAAAACATATTGTAGATGCTTCGAAAGCAGCCGAAGCCGTCACATAGTTTTCTTTTGCAAAGTAGGCTCGATATCCAAAGTATTGTATTGGTTTTATCATTCTGATAATTTGGCTCCTACCCCCAACTCCATCCTTATAAATCTTTACCTTTCCTTTCAACAAACACATCAAGTCTTTTGGTTTATCTCCCTCAAGATAAATAGTTTCATTCTTTCGGAAGCTAACAATCCTTGCATCACTTTTAATAAGCTCGCGCTCTTCCTCAGACAAAAAACGCCAGATATCCGTCATTGAGAACGATAGATCTATTCTTTCTTTTATATTTCTACTCATTGGATGTTGCAAAACTATGTTATAAAACACAAATTTAGGATTTAAATTGGACTTATGTACTATATACAGATACATAAATCACAATTTATCTAATAAAAAACCCAATAAAAAAGAATTTATAACATTTATTACACTTAAAACATACTGTTTGCCGTAATATCCATTGTAATTATGTATATTCAGCGTTGCAATATTACACGTAACAAACAAATATAGGATTTTAAAACACTAATTTCATGAAAAATTAATTAGATTTGTATTCACAAAATGAAGATAAGAATAGTCATATTATTTCTGTCGCTTTTTATATCATGTAATCTCTTCAGTCAACCAATTCTACCACTGGACACCATTCTGAAGAGGTCGATGAGTGCAGCCGAAAAATACAACGGTCTTGTAGAGAACTACAAAGCTGAAGTATATATGCGCACCTATGTGGAAACCATAAAAAAGAATTTTTTATATAAATACACTTATCTCGTACCTAGTTTAGTGCTTCATGATCCAAAATCGGACGAAGCCGTTATCGAAACAATAAGCACACTGCGGTATGAATATCCTAATAACTATATTCAGGATATAAAAAATGTAACAGGAACGTTGACTAACAAAAAAGACATTGATTTAATACCCTTCAATCTATTAAACATAAACGTGTATGGTGAAACCACAAATGCCGAAACCTTCTTTATGCCAGTTAGGCTATCTACAAAAAAATTCTACAATTACAATTTATTAAAAACCACAACCGAAGACAACAAAACATTCTACACAATTGAGTTCATGCCCATTTATGAAAATCAAAAATTGCTGAAAGGTAATTTTGTTATTGAAGCTGGCTCATGGCGAATTGTTCACTTCAGTGCAGCAGGCGTGGAGTCATTTAGCGACTTTTCGTTTGACATTACAATGGGTGACACATGGATTTCCAATTTCCTGCCTGAGGAATTTGTTATTTTTCACAGCGTTTCGTATCTAGGCAATATAGTAGCAAGCCGACACATAGCAAAAATAGACTACGAGGAGGTAAACCTTAGAAAGAATAACGAAAAAAAAGATGAACTAAACCTAAGCGGTCTATTTAAAGTGAAACTCGATTCGATACCAATTAATAATGACTATTTATTTTGGAGAGAAAACAGAAAAATACCTCTACAAGCTAAAGAATTAGATGTAATAGCTAACTATAATAAAGA
>JAAYFB010000239.1 GCA_012728465.1 Proteiniphilum sp.
ACCTTATCTATTTTAATACCATCTATATCTACAATTTCGAACTTCAAGTTTTTGAATTCGAAAATATCTCCGATTTGAGGTGTTTTATTTATATGGGATAATACAAAGCCCGCAACAGTAGAATAATCTATCTCTTCGAAGTCGATTATAATATCATCAGAAAACTGTGTCAACACCTCAATTGGTGCTTCACCGTTTATCAAAACAGTGTTATCTTTCCTTACATATACATCAGGCTCTGCCACATCATGCTCGTCAGGAATGGAGCCTACTAAATTCTCAATTATATCATGTAGCGTAAGTATTCCGTCCAAACTCCCATACTCATCTACTACTACTGCCATATAGTTATGCTTTTGACGAAATCGCTCAACTATCCTTTGAGCACGAAAAGTAGATGGAACAATAAGTGGTTCTTTCAAAAGCTTATTTATATCAATATTTTCATTTTGATATAACTCTATTAGAAACTCTTTCATAAACAAAACACCCACGAAGTCATCTATCGTTTTGTTGCACGCAAGTATTCTGCTATGCTTAGTTTTAAGCAAGTCTTCAATTATTTCTGTTTTGTCTTTTGAAATATCAACCCACTCCACATCAGTTCGGTGAGTCATTATATGACGAGTTCGTTTGTCTGAAAAATAAAACACCTGTTCATGTATAATATTCTCCTCTTTCTCTATTACCCCTTCTAAAGAAGCCGTTTTTAAAAGAGCACGAAGTTCCATTTCAGAGATAAGGCTGTCTTCCCCTTTTATTCCTATAAGCTTATTAAATAAATTAGTAGAAACAGCTAAAAACCTAACGAACGGATAAAAAACAACGCTTAAGATATTGATAGGAAGAGCAACTGCTATTGCTACTTTTCCTGAATTGTTTAATGCTATTGTTTTGGGCACTAGCTCGCCAATAACTATGGACAGATAAGTAATAACAACTATTACTACAACCATCGAAATAGATTCTGCATAAGGAGCAGAGATTGCATATTGACTAAAAAAAGGGACAAGGTGAGACGAAAGTTTTGCCCCACCAAAAGCCCCATTTATAATGCCTATCAACGTAATACCAACTTGCACTGAAGAGAGAAAGCTATCGGGATCGGCCTTCAGTTTAATTACCCTATGAGCCCCCTTACTTCCTTTTTTTCTTTCAGCTTCAAGATACGTTGATTTGGCTGACACAACGGCTATTTCAGACATTGCAAAAAAGCCGTTGAGCAGTATTAACAATAATATTATAACAATATCAATTATCATCTATATTATCTACCAAAGAGGTGTAGGATATTTTCCTTCGTCCACAAGCTCTTGTAGCTTTGCCACAACACCAGGACGGTCGTCGGCATATGTTACACCAAACCATTTTGATGGTGTATCTAATACTTTTACTGAAGCAGTACCATTAACTGTTAGATGATTTACTAAAAGTGGAATAAAGAACTCAGCTTTAATATTATCTGCATTCTCTTTTGCAAAGTTCACAAAATAATCGTCTGAATACTTGAAATAGTCTGGAGTGAACCCCCACATATTCATAGATACTGGAGTAGTGTCTGGAATAGATATCCATTCACCATTTTCATCTTTATATTGTACTACGCCATCATTACGAACAACTTCGGTGCGCTCTACCACTCCCGTAAGGTTACCATTAGCATCAGTTTCACAAACTCCACGCGCTACAGTACCACTTTCGGACAAAGTGTTTCCTACTCTATAACCTACCATGCAGTAGTTATTTTTAGAGTTTTCATCTAAAGCAGACAAGTAGTCAGCGATTACTTTAAATCCTTCGCTACCATAGTAGTCATCAGCATTGATAACAACGAAAGGTTCTTTTATTACATCTTTACCCATCATCACTGCATGATTTGTACCCCAAGGTTTTACTCTATCAGGGTTAAGCGCTACGCCCTCAGGCAGTTTGTCAAGCTCTTGAAAAACTAACTCTACTGGAATTTGCTTCTCATATTTTTTTACTATCTTTTCTCTGAAGTCCTCTTCAAATGATTCACGAATAACAAATACTAATTTACCAAATCCTGCTTTTATAGCATCATAAATTGAGTAATCCATTATCGTTTCGCCACTAGGGCCTACTCCGTCCAACTGTTTTAATCCACCATATCGGCTTCCCATGCCAGCTGCTAATACAAATAGTGTAGGTTTCATTTATTTTGAATTATTGTTTTTTTTAGTTCTGCAAAAATAGGCATTTAAATGTGGATATGCGAATTAAATTCATACATTTCCGCAAAATAAAAGATATATTTGTAGTCAATAACTTAATATTTATAACAATTTTGATATATGGCAATAAACTATAACTCGTTAGTAAACGAATGCTCTTTCGCCACAGCAAGAAGCGGAGGCAAAGGCGGACAAAATGTAAACAAAGTAGAAACTAAAGTTATTCTACAGTTTGACATCAATTCATCTACCATTTTGTCAGAAGATGAAAAGATTATTATTAACGAAAAACTAAAAAATCGAATTAATAAGAGTGGTGTGCTTATACTTAGTAATGAAGATAGCAGAAGCCAACTTGCAAACAAGAAAGCAGTAATAAATAGGTTCATCAATATTATAGAATCCGCCCTAAAGATATATAAACCACGCAAAGCAACTAAGCCAACAACCGCATCTATAATGAGGCGATTAGAAAATAAGAAGAGACTAAGTGATAAGAAACAATTGAGATCGGGTAAAAATAACTTTTAATACGTTCGCATACGTCCACCACCAAAGTCACCTCTCCGCATTCGTCCTTCTCCACCTCGGCCACCACCACTACCTGCACCAGCAAAGTTGTTAAATCTGTACGAGAATGACACCATAAAATATCCTGTCAATACATTTGATTCTGAATCTTCGATATAATTGCTAGTTACATTTCTTCGGATACTTAAACGCTGTTGCAATACGTCAGTCCATCTGAAGGATACTGTAGCTTGCTTGTTTTTCATAAAACGTTTATTCACATTTATGTTCCATAGTGTCTCGTTACGATTGTATCCAGTACTCAAACCACTCTGTCCTGAGTATTGAAGTGAGGACTCAAAAACCCAATCTTTAGGGAAGTTAAATTGTGAATTTAAGCTTGCTCTATAATTAATATCCTCTTGATTTTTTTTTGCTTCCAAGGAGTTTTGAGTTGTTGAGTA
>JAAYFB010000240.1 GCA_012728465.1 Proteiniphilum sp.
GCATCGTCATAATTCAGGACAAAGCCGATACACAAAGTCTGGTATTCCATGGAAATTGGTTTACAGTGAAGAATATTCAACTAGGGGTGAGGCAATGAAGCGTGAGAATGAAATAAAGAGATGGAAAAGTCATACTCGTATAAATAGGTAAGTAAGTATTAACAAAGTGGGGAAAAGAAATTGCAAAAATATGAAGGTTTTTATTTGCAAGTTATACCGTAAAACCTTTTTAATGTAACGCTATGAAAGGACTATACACAATGGCTCAATATTGCATTGTGATACGGTTGTTATTATTCAATAAATCGTTTATTACTTCTCTGTTTATCCATTAATTTGAAAGTAAATAAAATTTTGTAATTATATTTCTTAAAACTAGCTATATTTGTATTTCACAATTAAACACAGAAAAGCTTATGAGGAAAATATTTTTACTACTTATTGCACCTATCATTTTGCTAACTGCTACGCAATGTAAGCAGGGAGAGAAGGAAAGTAATGATGGGAAATGGAAATTGGTTTGGGAAGATGATTTTAAAGGAAAGGATATTGATGAAACTAAATGGGCAAGAATTCCTCGTGGACAAAGCGATTGGAATAACTATATGAGTGATCATGACGATCTTTATGAAGTAAAAGATGGTCAGCTTATTCTTCGTGGTATCCAAAACACTATTGAGCCAAATGATACTGCACCTTTCTTGACAGGAGGAGTTTATACAAAAGATAAAAAGAATTTTGGCTTTGGTAGATTAGAAATTAAAGCAAAACTAAATCCAGCTAAAGGTGCATGGCCAGCATTTTGGATGTTACCTGTTGACACTAAATGGCCACTAGGTGGTGAGATAGATATTATGGAGAGACTGAGCCACGATAGGATGATATATCAAACAATTCACACACAATATACACTTAAGCATGGAATAAAGGATAATCCACCTTCGAGCACAGTTGTTGGCATCAATCCTGATAAATTCAACGTGTATGCGATTGAAAAATATCCTGATAGCCTAGTGTTTTACATAAACGATACCAAAACTAAGAACTATCCACGTATCGATACTGATATAGAAGAGCAGTTTCCATTTGCAGACCATGACTTTTATCTTTTGCTAGATATGCAGCTAGGAGGTAGTTGGGTAGGAGCTGTTAATCCTGACGAGTTGCCAGTAGAGATGATGATCGATTGGGTAAAGTTTTATGAACTAAACGAAGAACATCAAGAGGGTGTGAAGTAATATAGCATTACTCACAATAAATAATACTAAAAGGCTGCTCACTATGTTGAACAGCCTTTTTTGATATATGGTTCGCAATTATTATCGCTTAATATTCAATAACCACTGTAGGATTAATACCAGTTGCTTTAACACTATATTTATGAACTCCATCCTTATCAAAGGCATGCACATTGCCAGGAGTTGTGTAGTCAGTTTCCGTTAAATACAAGTTATTAGACTCAGATCCTATTGAGATATGATATGGAGTAGTCATTTTAAAGTCAGCAGGAAGAATATTGTCTTTAATAACTTCACCACTCATGCAGTCGTAAGCAGTAACTATTTCTTTGTCGTAATCCTCAATCACAATGTAAGCTATGTTGTTTGCTAATACAAATTTACTTGGCACGATTCCCTCTATTGTATTAACTTCATTGCTTTTAGCATCAATTACACATAATGAAGCTGGGTATTTAGGATTAATCCAATCTATTCCATCATAAACTGCTCTGGTAGAAAAGTATATGTTTCCTTTCGAGTCAGGATACAATTGAAATGGGTTTTTGCCTACTTCTATTTTCTTTTCTTCTTTGAATGTCTCTATGTCAATAACTGATATAGTGTTATCATGATTGTTATTTATAAAGTCCAATGCACCAGAGTTAGCAACATAAAGCTTGCCATCCCAAACACACAACCCTTCGGGATCACGACCAACTGTTATGGTTGCCTCCTTTTGCAAAGAAATTGTGTCAATGCGAGTAACTGTATCATCATAAGAGCTAAGATATACCTTACCACCATGAGCTACCATTTTGTTGGGTTCTTGTGATATGTTATTAATTTGAGTGACTTCTCCAGTATGTATGTCAATAACTTCAACTGTGTTTGATTTGCTCACAGAAATATATACTTTGCCTCCATACTTTATCATATCACTAGCAGTATCTCCTAAGCCACGTTTGCTTATCTCATTAAAATAGTCAATTGTCAGCTTTTCGCTTTCAATGTCATACTTAGCCAATGAGGCAGTGTTATTATTCATTACCCCTTCGTGGAGTATGAGTAACGAGTGCTCCGCTTTATCATTATTGTCATCATCTATGTCAGGAGTTGAGCTTTCGCACGAGATTACAAAAAGGGCAATCATAGCCACAAATAGTAAATAATACTTTTTCATTTTAGTTTTTATAATTAGAAATTTAATATAATATTCGCTCTATACGATCGTCCAGGCATTGGGAAATTGCGAACAATCTGATAGTTTTTGTTTAATAAGTTTATTCCTTCGATGCTTAATGTTAGCTCACCAATCTTCGTGTTCAACACTTTTGATAGAGTTACACCGTGGTCATAATAGCCTTTCATTAGATACTGTGGAGCATTGTATGCATTGTAGTATCTCTCACCCGACCACAATAGCGAGTAAGCAAAGTCAATCCACTTAGTTTCTATTGCTGCACGTGCCGAGCCAGAGTTAACTGGAGTGTAGGGCAATTGGTGATTATATGTCGATTTATCAGCATCGGTTTTGTCTAAAGCTTTTTGGTAAGTGTAAGATGCTGATAATAGCAGATTCGCTTTTCTATTTATGCTGATTGCCGACTCAATAGTCGCATCCACACCATTAATCTCAACTTTGCCAAAGTTCATCATAGCCCATTGGTGTAGATTGGAAGTGGGATAGGCTACTATTTTATTCTTCACATCATTGTGATACACATCGGCCGTAATTTTAAATAAGGGTATATGTTTTGCGATCGAAGTGCTGTATGTTATCCCCAAGTTATATTGAGTGGCATCTTCTGGTTTAAGGCTACGTGTGCCAACCAATGGATAATAAAGATCGTTGAAAGTGGGAAGTCTGAAGCTGTTTTTATAAAAAGCCCTAATGTGGAAGTCTTTGTTAGCAAATGGTTTGGTAGATATACTTATATGTGGCGATAGCTTGCCATGATTATCACTTGCCGAGCCACTCTCAACAGACTCAATAGTTTGTGTGTAAACTACGCTAGCTGTTGCAATCGCATATTCATTAATCCATTTGGCAGCCAAAGCCGATTGCGATAAAAGTCGAGTGGGGGCGGCAAACGATTTTCTATTTGAGGTCATCGTGGAAGATGATAAGTCGGTAGTAGCAGAAAATGATATATAGTTAAATGCTTTGTACAATACTGAAGCCGAGCCATATATCTCGCTCTGATTAAATATATCCTCTATTCCATTTTCGTTGCCCAAGTATGTAGGGTCTATATACTTTAAATAACCATGATTGTATTTTGCATTTGCCTTAACTGACCATTTGTTATTCAATGAGTGCTCGATGTGTCCTTGTGCAAAAAAGGTTTCATCCCATAGTCGTTGTTTCGAGTAGCCTTGTGTATTATAGTATATTGTGGCACCAGGCAATCCTCTTTCCGAGTTGTAATAATATAGACGCACATCGGCATTAGTATTTTGAGAAAAGTTGGCATACAAAGCTCCTTCGAGTCTTATGTTGTTCACATCACTATTCTCACGTCTCTCCACAGAAGAGCTATCTACACCCTCTACACCATAATGTAGCACATATGGATATTCTCCGTTTGATGTCAACCACTCACCATTAAAGTTTGCAGTGAGCACATCCGAAAGCTTTATATTAGTATTGAATGCTGGATTGAGCAATCCAAAAGATCCCCCTTTTAGTGATACCTTGCCATTTATTACTTCTCCATTTTTAAAAGATGGGCTAACTGTAACAATATTTAATGCCGAAGCCGATGACATTTCTCTTGCTGTCACAAATATCTGATCGTTCTGTCCTGTGATAAGTGAGATGCTCTCTACGTTGTCCAACGAAAATCGACCAATATCTATTTGTCCCGACTGAACATCCGTCACAGCAATTCCATTGTAGCTCACTGAGGTGTGATTTGACCCCAAACTCCTTACCGATATTGTTTTTAATCCCCCAATGCCCCCATAGTCTTTTATGGACACACCCGAAAAGTGCTTCACAGCATCTGATACATTAAGTGCCTGTATGTTTTTTATTGATTTGCCCGACATCACTTGCATTGGCGATGTTGAGCGCATCTCTCTGTCAAATCCTCTAGTAGTTACAACCAGCTCTTCAAGCTGTATGCTATCGGCAATACTTTGCCCATACACATTGCTTGCACATACAAGTAGTGTGAACCAAAATAGATATTTATAAAATAAACTCATCAATACCGAATTTTAATTTCGGCAAAGCTTAAAGAAAAAGATACGCTTGTGAATATACAATATATATAGTTGCGGTCGTTTTCAAGCTCCATTCCCCGAAAGCTATTTAACTTAATTGAAACTATTTGGCAGGTCTTCTGACTTACTTCTATGTTTGTCGGCCTTCCCATTCTGCACAATGTGCAGGCCAGTGGCGGTAGAGGTATTTTGCAAACATATTTTGTGTGAAGCTTACAGCAGCGGGTCTGTTTAGGATTTGCACCTAATTCCCTTTTCATCAATCTGTTTTGTATGAATTAAAATAGATTGAAACCAAACTTAACGGTACAAAGGTAACAATAATAAATCGGTTATTTAAATGCTATGATACATATATTATTTTCAATCTTGCATTAAATAATATTGTCTAGCCTAAATCTTAGAACTTTTTTTAGACATTCCAAACTCAATTGAACTTGATATCCTATTTTGCCAGCATTAAAAATAATTGTTTCAAACTCTATGGCCGAATTATCAATAGTAACTTCAAACTCTTTTTTCATTCCTATGGGTGAGCATCCTCCATGCACATACCCTGTGAGTGCTAGCAAATCTTTTTGCTTTATCATATGTATAGATTTTTCATTCACACTCATGGCCGCCTTTCTTAAGTCTAGCTCATCTGACACTGGAACTAAGAATACATAGTTTGTGCCCGATTTGCCAAGTGTAACTAAGGTTTTAAACATTTGTCTCGGGTTCAAACCTAGCGTTTTTGCCACTTCTTCGCCACTCACTGCGTCTGTGTCAGCATAAGAGTATGATTTGTATTCTATCTTAGCCTTATCCAGAATTCTAATAACATTGGTTTTGTTTGACATATCTCTTTTGTTGTAGGTCTGCTTTTTTGTTATCCAATCAAAATAACAAAAGGCCCTCTATCTTAATTTATCAATTAGAAGGGGACCTTTAATGTTTGAATTTATTTCATTTACGATAACTACCTCTATTTTTCTTCCTCATCCTTAAACCACGAAGAGTACATCAAATAGTTGCTTGCAATTCGTTGGTTCATCTCCTTAGATTGTGTGGGGTCAACCTTCTTCACAAACTTTGCTGGCACACCTGCATAAATGCTGCCTGGCTCCACCTGTGTGTTCGACAAAACTACTGATCCTGCTGCAATAATAGCCCCTTCGCCAATCACAGCATGGTCAAGTATCACCGAACCCATACCGATAAGAGACCCATTTTTAAGCTCTGCACCATGGATAACTACGTTGTGCCCAATTGTAACATCATCCTCTATTATTGATACTGACTTTTGGTAAAGGGTGTGTATCACTGTGCCGTCTTGAATGTTTACGCGATTGCCAATTCTTATTGAATTTACATCACCACGAATCACAGCATTAAACCACACACTGCAATCGTCACCCATCACCACATCACCTATAATTGTAGCATTCTCTGCCAAGTAGCATCTTTCGCCCATTTGGGGAGTAAATCCTCTCACTGATTTTATTAGTGCCATCTTCTCTATATTTTAATCTTCAATAGATGAGGGAAGGTACGTTATATTGTTTATAAGTGCCCTTCCCTCAAGTTAGTTTATTTTGTTTGAAGCAATAATACGTTTAAATTGCTTTTGTTTTTTCCTTAAGCCACGCTTTCTCCTCTTTGTTTAGATGCTTGCTAAGCTTATCATATACCATCTCATGGTAGTTGTTAAGCCAAGTTTTTTCAGCCTCTGTCAGCATATCCACATTGATAGGCTTGGTGTCAATATGGCAAAGAGTGATAGTCTCAAAGTTGTAGAATGTGCCAAAGCTCTCTGTCTTTTTATCCACTTGAGTAACTATAAGGTTCTCAATTCTGATACCATATTCGTTGGCTCTATACACTCCTGGCTCGTTTGATGTAACCATACCTGGACGAAGCACTGTTGGGTTTTCCTCCAAGCGTATGTTTTGTGGTCCCTCGTGTACGTTTAGGAAATGGCCAATACCATGACCCGTACCGTGCCAGTATGTTAGATGATTGTCCCAAAGTGCTTTGCGAGCAAGTATATCTAATTGCGAACCGCGAGTTCCCTCAGGATATGTAACAGTTGATATGGCAATATGCCCTTTCAGCACGTTAGTATAATCACTCTTCATTTGCTCGGTGATGTCGCCCACAGCCCATGTTCTAGTTATGTCTGTTGTGCCATCTTTATATTGAGCTCCCGAGTCAATTAGCAGTAAGCCCTCTGGCTTCACAGTGGCACATGTTTCGGGTGATGCATGATAGTGAATAATAGCACCATTGCCTGCATATCCTGCTATTGTGCCAAAGCTATCACCCACAAATAGGTCTTGTTGCGAGCGGAAGTGTGTAAGTTGAGTTTCAATATCAACTTCAGTTACTCCACCTTGCGGAATAGCCTCCTCAAGCCATCTGTAGAATTTGACAAGAGCCACACCATCTTTCACCATAGCATTGCGGAAGCCCTCAAGCTCAACCTCATTTTTCACAGCCTTCATATGATCCACAGGCGATGAGATGTCAACAATTTTTGCCGATTGAGGAATGGTTTGAAGTAGCTTGTAGTTTATTTTATTTCCAGTAACGCATACGGTGGTTCCCTCTTCAAGATTTGCAACATAGTCAAATACTTTGTTGTAATCCTCTAGCTTCACGTTATGCTTTTTGTACTCTTTGCTCACCTCTTTAGTAATCTTATCGGGGTCTATAAACAGTACAGTCTCTTTTTCCGAAACGTATGCATACGCTACAGCCACAGGGTTGTAGTCCACATCATTACCACGAAGGTTAAATGTCCATGCCACGGCATCAAGCGTAACTATGATGATACCATCAGCATCAATTTGTTTCAATACTGCATTAATGCGAGCTATTTTTCTATCTACCGACTCCCCAGCTATTTTGTCGGGAAGTATAAATGCTTCATTTTTTGGTATCTCTGGTCTGTCTTGCCATATCTTTGTAAATGGGTCGAAAGAAGTTTCAAGATTGATTCCTTTTTTATCTAAATTAGATTTTAGTGCCTTCGCATCCGATGCAGTATAAACTAGCCCATCGATGCCCACAGTGCCACCCTTACCCACTTGCTCAATAATCCAAGCCGTCATTTGGGGAGTTTCGGGTTGTCCATCTTTAAATAGATCGAAACCAGTGTCCTTCAACTCTGTTTCTCCTTGCAGAAAATATCTAGAGTCGGTCCACACTCCTGCCTTGTCTTTAGTTACTACTGCTGTGCCAGCCGAGCCTGTAAATCCACTTATCCACTTTCTTGATTCCCAATGTTTAGGAGGATATTCACTCAAGTGTGCATCAGTGCTTGGTATGATAAATGCATCTAAGCCTTTCTCTTCCATGAATTTTCTCATGGCTGCCAATCTAGCAGGAATTTTGTTAGTCTTCATTGTCAATGATTTTTATCGATTTAAAAAACAAATATAGTTTTTTTTGTTGAGGTGGTATGAATAAATATTCAATTTATTATTTTTGAGACACAATTTGTGAGAAGAAATAATAGTATTTCTCCCATCATTGGCACAATTTAGCCATCGATTCCATCACCTGTGTCGGCATTAATATTTAGCCCAATGTTGATAATAAAATGTGTTGATGATTACTCAAAACAGATACCACCAATGCCTTCTTTTTATTCACATTTTTTAAATGAAACACCCCCGCTTTCATGTGTCATTGACCGCTTTTTCATCTAAACCACCCCAAATGTCAAATGACATTGGCAGTTTTAAATTCCAAAAACTCAAAATGTCAAACGTTATTGACAGTTTTTAATTGCGAAAACTCAAAATGTCAAATGACATTGACAGAAATAAAAATAAAACACTATCATTATCACTTTTCATTCGCAATTATTGTTAAGTTTTGGTGTCTATATTATAGAATTTTAGTAGTGTTGGCCTATTTTTACTCTCTCCATCACTTAATAATGGTAGTTTTTGGTTCTCTGCACTCTTATTTATGTATATAAATGGCAGTTATGAGA
>JAAYFB010000241.1 GCA_012728465.1 Proteiniphilum sp.
ATCTACAAATGCAATAATATTCATCATAGGCTCAACTTCATTAGGCTGAATGCTATTCAAATAATAATATACATCTTCAAAGCTTTCTTCTACTTCCTCTTTCGATTCACTTTCAATTGTTAAGCAGGTTCTTAACTCGTTATCACCTTGCATTAAAATATCTGTCCTTAGTCCTGCCTGAAAATGAAAGTGATTAGAAGTTGATGCCCCACTTGAAGGTCCATCGTAACATACGATATAATCTGGAAGTTCTTTTGCTAGCTTGAGCATATCACCTATTTTTTTTCGTATGCGTTGCAATACGTGTGAGTGTAGAGCTATTGTTAGGTGATTGCCTAAGATAGGATAGGGATTGACAAGAATAATATATTTATCTGCAAATTGTATTCCTCTCTGCATTTTAGGTCTGTTATCTTCACATAGGTAACACTCATTAGAATTGGTATAAAGATCAGATGAGGTCAAGTTAGGATTAAATTGAATAATCACATTATTACTCTCACCCCAACTAAATTCTTTTGTCCTAATATTGCTTAGCTGTTCAATAGCTAAGTCTAAAAGCGGCCATTCTCTTTTTTGTTCTCCGATGAGTTGTTCAATTTTATCTTGAAGTTCCATTATATTGTCACTTTAGTACAACAAAGATAAAGAATATTTTGTCTCTATAACCTTTTGCATGTGTAATTTCAGAAAACCATTATTATATCGCTATGAAAGATACCTTCACATTTAAGTGGGCAGGTCCTTTTTAAAAGGCTTATCAATACCATTTATCAGTGTAATCTAATTAAGCGGCTTGTTTTTATATGGCCTTAACAAGTTTCTCGATATTTTCGATTACACTTTGGATGGTTGAACGGCCATTTACGCTATTTCTTGAGTGTGATGGATTACTTGAACGACCATTTAACTACTTTTCTCGAATTCTGTGGATACTTACAAAACCATTTATTTCATTTCTTGATGAAGTGCTTTTTATAAAGTAGTTGCTGAGCATTAGAAATGAAAAGGGAGATTAGAACATTGATTCCAATCTCCCCTTATAGTTTTTGATAATTTACTATAGCTTCCCGCCTCCTTTTCTTTTTGCATAGTCCAAAATAGGTTCTATATTGAAATATACTTTATCAATGTCGAATGGATTTGTTGCTAAACTAAGTGAGTTGCATTTGCAGTTTTTTTCTATTTTCTCGCTTCCTCCATATTTGAATCCAAGAAATCCAAGAATATCATATTCGTGTGATACCTTAATTACATAAAATGCTGTTTTCTTAGTCATTCCATCTCCCGAACTTGATATTGCACGTTGCACAATATCTTTTTTTTGAGTTGTGATTTTGTATTGTTCTGAATTATCTAATTGTGCATATACTAATAACAATGCATTTAGTGCACGTAAGTTAAAAGGGTCTTCGGTAAGTAATGCCTTTGCATGTTTTTCAACATCAATGTAATCACTTGTCGAAAGAAATTGCTTGTTTAAAACTTGAGACAAATCATTATTATATTTTGATGTGTCTGAAGGGTTGTAGTGTGGTTGAAATACGAAACCATAATATAGATGACGTTGCTCTTCAATACTCATTTCTGTGTCACCTGCCATATATTTATTCATCAACTCTGAATAATTGTACTTTAAGGTGATATTGTTTTCTATTTCATTGTAGTTTGGTGCTACCGGACCATCATATTGTGCAAACATCGAGGTGCATACGATAGATAACAGAAAAGTAATATAAGTTTTTTTCATATTTGTGGATTTTAATATGTGTTGTGTGATAGTTGGTTAAAAAAATAGGTGACTACAAGAAAACTACTCTTGTAGTCACACTTACTAATTAGTATAATTGCTTATTGCTTGCCAGAAACAATAGCTCCATTGTGTATCTTTGTTACCAAGCCTTGAAGAACATTTCCTGGGCCCAGTTCAATGAACTCTGTAGCACCATCAGCAATCATATGTAGCACTGACTGTGTCCATTTGACAGGTGCAGTGAGTTGAGCTACTAGATTAGCTTTAATCACTTCTGGGTTAGTTTCGCCAACAGTTGATACATTTTGATATACAGGGCAAATTGGTTCCTTAAAATATGTGGACTCAATAGCTACAGACAATTCTTCGCGTGCAGGTTCCATTAATGGTGAGTGGAATGCTCCTCCCACTTTCAGTTGCA
>JAAYFB010000242.1 GCA_012728465.1 Proteiniphilum sp.
AGATATGCGTGCATATTAAGGTAAAGGTAGAGCTCAATTATTTCGGGCACATCACTCTGTACATATATTACTGATTTCTCGGGGTCGATGCCAGCTGCCAGATAGTCAACTAGTACATTCTTAACGTTGTTGTGCAATAATTTAGGGTCGGGGTGTGTGGTAAGCGAGTGTATATCTGCTATAAAAAAATAGCAGTTGTTCTCCTCTTGCATGCGAATAAAGTTTTGCAATGCTCCAAAATAGTTACCTAAGTGTAGGTTCCCAGTTGCACGTATTCCACTAACTACTGTATTCATTTTGTTATCGTTATTAATGAGATAGGCTGTTAACTTATCCAACAGCCTATCTCAATATATATTTATTTATCCTTGTAATCCTTTGATGCTCTCTTTAAGCACCACAATTTTGTTTTCAGCATCGGCCTGTTTTTTGCGTTCATTTTCCACAATTTCAGGTTTAGCATTTTGCACAAATCTCTCGTTGCTTAGTTTATTCATTACCGATTTCAAGAATCCTTCGAGATAGACAATTTCATCTTCCATCTTCTTTATTTCGGCTTCAATATCAATATTGCTTTCGCTTAATGGAATTGCAAACTCTGTGGCACCCACCATAAAGGCTGCCGCACCAGATGTTTTGTCCTTCACATCTTCGATAGATGTTAGATTTGCCATTTTTGCAATAACACAATCATTAATATTGTTGTGCTTGCCAATAACTTGTAGGCTTAGCTCCTCACGATTAGGTATGTTTTTCTCTAATCGTATTGTGCGAACACCAGCCACAATGTGTTTTGTTACCTCAAAGTCAGATAATATTTTTTCGTCAACATTATCGCCCTTTGGTAGAGTGGCAAACATGATGCTTTCTCCCTCTTCTCTTGTTACCAATGCTTGCCACAACTCTTCGGTGATGAATGGCATGAATGGGTGTAGTAATCTCAGTAAGCTATCGAAGAACGAAAGAGTGGCCTCGTATGTGGCACGATCGATTGGTTGCTGATACGCAGGTTTAGCCATCTCAAGATACCATGACGAGAACTCGTCCCAGAATAGTTTGTAAACAGCCATTAATGCTTCCGATAGGCGATACTTGCTAAATAGGTCGTCCATTTCGGCTGTAGCTTTGGTAAGTATGTTGTCGAACCATTGAATAGCTCTTTTTGCTGTTTCTGGCTGTTCGATGTCATTGCTCACTTCCCATCCTTTTACTAGACGGAAGGCATTCCATATTTTATTATTGAAATTACGTCCTTGTTCGCAAAGTGCTTCATCAAAAAGCAAGTCGTTGCCGGCAGATGATGCAAGTAGCATACCCATACGTACGCCATCGGCTCCGTGCTTCTCCATCAATGCAATGGGGTCGGGCGAGTTGCCAAGTTGTTTCGACATCTTGCGTCCCTGAATGTCACGAACGATGCCTGTGAAGTAAACATTATTGAATGCTGGCTTCTCGCGATACTCATATCCTGCCATAATCATACGTGCCACCCAGAAGAAAATAATATCGGGGGCAGTAACCAAATCGTTGGTAGGGTAGTAGTAGTTAATTTCCTCGTTGTCGGGGTTGTTGATGCCATCAAATACTGAAATTGGCCACAACCAAGATGAGAACCAAGTGTCAAGACAGTCTTCGTCTTGACGCAAATCGTCAATCGATAGTTCGTAGTCAACCATCTTGAGTGCCTTTTCATATGCATCCTCTTTGGTTACTCCTACCACTATCCCGCCTTTTGGTAAGTAGTATGCAGGTATCTGATGCCCCCACCATAGTTGGCGGCTGATGCACCAGTCTTTGATGTTGCCTACCCAGTGGCGATATAGGTTTTTGTTATTTGCAGGATAAAACTTGATAGTGTCATCCTCCACAGCTTTGAGTGCTGGCTTGGCAATATCCTCCATTTTTAGGAACCACTGCATCGAAAGCTTTGGTTCGATAACGGCTTTAGTTCTTTCCGAAAATCCAACTTTGTTAGTGTAAGCCTCAGTTTTTTCAAGCAGTCCAGCATCTTCTAGGTCAGATTCAATTTTCTTGCGAACATCAAATCTATCCATTCCAGCATACATTGCTCCATGCTCGTTAAGGGTGCCGTTGTCATTAAATATATCAATAGAGTCTAGGTTGTACTTTTCACCAAGCATATAATCGTTTACGTCGTGAGCGGGGGTTACTTTCAAGCAACCAGTTCCAAACTCTATGTCCACGTAGTCATCCTCAATGACGGGGATTGAACGATTGATAAGCGGCACTATAACTCTTTTGCCCTTTAGGTGAGCCGTTTTTGGGTTGTCGGGATGGATACACATTGCAGTATCGCCCATGATGGTTTCGGGTCGGGTAGTTGCTACCACTGCATAAGCGTTGTCTTCACCCTCAATAGCATATTTCAGATAATACATTTTGCCATTCACCTCTTTGTGCTCCACTTCCTCGTCAGATAGTGCAGTTAGGGCTTGTGGGTCCCAGTTTATCATCCTCACGCCACGGTATATCATGCCTTTATTGTATAAATCAACGAATACCTTAAGAACACTTTCCGAACGGATTTCGTCCATCGTAAATGTTGTTCTGTCCCAGTCGCACGATGCACCTAGCTTCTTCAATTGTTCGAGGATGATGCCTCCATGTGTGTGAGTCCAGTCCCAAGCGTGCTTAAGGAACTCATCTCTCGAAAGATCAGTTTTCTTAATGCCCTCTTTTGCTAGTTTTTCCACCACTTTTGCCTCTGTGGCAATAGATGCGTGGTCGGTGCCAGGCACCCAACAAGCATTTTTGCCCTGCATGCGTGCACGTCTCACCAGTATATCTTGAATAGTATTGTTGAGCATATGCCCCATATGCAATATCCCAGTCACGTTTGGTGGTGGAATGACGATAGTGTATGGCTCACGTTCGTCAGGCACAGAATGGAAGAATTTATTATCCATCCAATACTTATACCACTTATTTTCTACCTCTACGGGGTTATATTTGCTTGATATTTCCATCTTACTTTTTGATTAAGATGCAAAAATACAAAAAATCTTTCTCAAAACATTAGTAATGATTGATGTGAAAAAATAAAGCATCTATTTATTTATAAAATAGGGTGATAAACTTGCTTAAATCTTCAGTGCGTAGGGTGATATTTTGGTTAATATATTGCAAAAAACAAATGTGTTTAATTATATATTGGGCCATTTCTCTTCTTTTCTCTTTATTTTTTTGATAAAAATGAAGTAATTATCTTCAAACACATTTGTAATTGACAAAATATTTTTCTGAAAGTGCATAATTTATAGTGTTCTTGACATTGTATGAGCTCGGTTCTGTTAATAAACATAAATGGAGTTGCTCTCGGACTGGAAAAGGTTGTCAATTACATATTGTTTTTTGAGAAAAATAAGAAAAAGTGACTCAATTACAAATGTGTTTTTGTCCGCCGTAACTCAAGAGTCCCAAAACACAAATGTGTTTGACTCACTTTTTTTGCCGAATGTTAATAATAAAGATTGAAATGAGTGGTTTTGGGTATTAATATTAGTGAATCAATATGTTTATGAGTAGGATTTTGCTAATATTCTATCGTTTACATTTGGAGTTATATCGAATTATTTCCAATTTCTATTAAGTACAAATTGTTTTAGCTCACTTTTTTCAATAATGTTAATTTTGTCATTTTGATTAATCTGCATATAATCAAGTGATTTTACAAATAATAACGTTAAGTAGATGTTATATTTAGTTTTTATTTGCATTTGTCTTGACGGAATTGTCTCTAATAGTTAATTAGCTTTTTGTTTTGATGTTAAAATAGTGGATGGGGTGGTAGTGAGAGTGAGAAAGGTTATTTGTAGCCCAGCCGAGAATCGAACTCGGATCTAGAGTTTAGGAAACTCCTATTCTATCCATTGAACTACCAGGCCTTCAGTAATCAAGTTGCAAATGTAATATTATTTCAAATACTGGCAAATGATTTTAAGCAATAAGGACTAGTTCACGTTTGATTAATAGTCAAATCAAACCTTTTTGATGTATGGCTTGTTAATCATTATTAGAAACAAGAAATACGATAATCAAATCATATAAACAACTATGGGTAAAATTGCTATACTGTACGGCAGTTCGGGAGGAAATACAGAGATGGTGGCAAAAGGTATTGCCGATCTCTTTGATGGAGATGCCGATTTATATAATGTGGAGGACATAAGCGTCAATGTTATTAAACCATACAAATATCTAATCCTTGGCGCATCCACTACGGGTATTGGCGACTTGCAAGATGATTGGGAAAGCTTCCTACCATCATTCGCTAAGGCCGACTTGGCCGACAAAACGGTTGCAATATTTGCCCTTGGAGATAGTGCCTCATACTCAAGCAGCTTTGCCGAGGCAATGAAGGTGATGTATGATGCCATCGAGGGTAAAACAAACATTGTGGGTTCTGTAGCTGATGAGGGATACACATATGATGACACCCTTGCTGTTGTTGACGGACGTTTTGTGGGCCTGCCCATTGATGAGGATAATGAGTACGACCTCACCGACGATAGGATTGGTGCGTGGGTGGATGAATTGAAAAAGATATTTGTTTAATCTCTGTTTGAATATATACTAAATTAGAATATATAAAATGTCGAGAAAGACCGAGCCAAGTGTGGTGAGGTCTTTTTTTTGTAAATTATTGACTTGGCTACCATATCTTTGCAAACCTTAATTATTTACACTACTTTCGCTATCAAATAATAAAAAACATAAACATATGAATCACATTTCAAAAGTGGGTATTGTTGTTCTCTTTTCTCTTCTAATGAGTGCAACCACAATCAATGCCCAAAAAAAAGTGTTAGATCACACCGTGTATGATGGTTGGAAAAGCCTAACAAGCACAAGCATAAGCCATGATGGCAGGATAGCTACATCGCTAATCAGTCCACAAGAGGGGGATACCACTTTGCTGATTAGAAATACTGTAAGCAATCAAGAGATTCTTATCGATAGAGTTAACAGATATTCTTTGTCGCCCGATGGCAAATATACTGTGGGGATTGTGAAGGCACCTTTTGCTGAGCGTCGTCAAGCGCGCATCGATAAGAAGAAGGCTGAAGATGCACCAAAGGATTCTTTGGTTATTGTAAACAATGCAACTTTTGAGATTGAAAAGATAGCCAATGTGAAATCCCTACGCACTCCACGTGAGATAGCAAAGCATATAGCATACACCATTGAGCATCCTAAGGATACCACAAAAAAGAGTAGCATCAAGCATAAGGATATACTTGTTGTTCGAAATTTACAATCGGGACACGAAGACTCTATACGTAATGTGCAGTTATCACTGTTTAATAGATATGGAAACTCTTTTGCTGCAACAATTGAGCCCGACAAAAAGGACTCGACAGATACTCGAAGAGTTATTTTTTATGATTTAACTTCGTCAACCATAAAAGATATTTCAAATGATAGTCTTGACTATAAGTCATTGTCGTTTGACGAGGCTGGCAAGCAGTTAGTTTATATTGCCACTGGCGACACTTCGAAGATAGAACAAAAGGAATATGATGTTAGGTACTATAAACAGGGTGCTGATTCTGCATCAATCATTGCAACAAGCAATGTGAAAGGTATGCCCGAGGGGTGGATATTTACTGATAACGCCTCGCCAACATTTAGCAAGAGTGGAAATAGGATTATCATTGGTTCGGCACCTAAGCAGGCCCCAAAGGATACTACTATTGTTGACTTCGAGATGTCGAAACTTGATATTTGGAGTTGGCACGACCCAATTGCATCACCACAACAATTGGCAGAGCTAAAGCGAGAGCTGAGCAGGACTTACACTGGAGTAATTTCACCCGCATCACCTAATACATATAATTTGCTTGCAAGCAAAGAGATGCCATCGTGCAATATCGCAAATGAGGGTGATGGGCGATATGCTCTTCTTTACTCGAATATTCCCTATTTGCTAGAGACGCAATGGGATTTGTCGCCCAAATATGATGTTTGGGTGTATGACTTTGAGACGGATAGAACAATTGAGGTGGCTAAAACTCTGAAAGGTAGGCCATCGCTGTCGCCAAATGGTGATTATCTTACGTGGTGGAATGCAGAAGAGAAGAATTGGTATTCTTATAGCAACATAAAAGGCAATACAACTAATATTACCGAAAATATCGGTGTCAACTTTTGGGACGAGAAGAACGATGTGCCATCCTTGCCTGGTTCGCACGGTATGGCTG
>JAAYFB010000035.1 GCA_012728465.1 Proteiniphilum sp.
AAAGAGCAATCCCAACGTTGGGATTAGTATGTTTGAAAATATTTAATGCCATCCCAACGTTGGGATGACATTAAATAATTCCTGCAACTCCAAAATCAACCCTGAAATAAGAATAAAAACTTTCATTTATCCTCATTTCAACGTTGGGACAAGAGTACTCAAAACAAAATACTGTTAAATCATTCACAATTTGGGGTATAATATTAACTATATACATCAAACCAAAGTTGGGATGACAATAATTAATTTTGGGAGTTACTAAACCAACATTGGTTTTTGTTCAAATATTTTCAGAAGTAGTAAAACCAATGTTGGGATGACAGTAATTATTTTTGGAAATAGCCAAACCAATGTTGGGATGATAATAAAATATACTATTTCTTTACTACAAATGATGCCCTGAATAACTCCATGTCTTTACGCTTCGATTCGATATAGTTCCACATCCAGAATACTATTAACAACGAGCCAGCCAAAAATGAAAATGAAAATAACAAGCTTGTGCTAATCAGAAGAAATGAGAATACCAATAACAAACCTGCCACTAAATGGGCCATAGCTGTGTGAGCATTGCCCGATATTAAATCGATAGCCTGCTTATCATAATTATTCTGTGTGTATTTTATGGCCTGATAGACAAACGGGATAGAGATGAACGAGAAATATATGCTATAAGGTGCAAGTCCCAAAATAGGTAATAGGCTTATAATCAAATAAGTTATACCAAAAAGCGAAAACAATATGTTTTTTGCAATTGGCTTGCCATAACGCACCACTAATGTCATTTTATTTGTTTTTGCATCTGATTTTGCATCTGGGAATTGATTGATAATTAACACATTTGTAATTAATAGTGATACAGGAATGGATAGCAGAATTGCTTGCAAAGAAAAAGAACCCGTTTGCACGTAATATGTACCATACGTCATAAGCACTCCAAATGTTGTAGCTGTTAAAATTTCGCCTAAGCCAGGAGCTAGATTAATAAATGAGAATTTACCCTTTTGTCCCGTATAAAATAAACCTGCCAATAACCCATAAGCAACAATGGGAACAAGTCCCCACCCCGTTATGGCTATAAGATAAATTCCTATTACTACTGCCACGAAAGTGGCAAAAAAGCCGAAGAAACCTATATCAGATCTTGATATCAAGCCTAGTTGAATCATTCGAGAGCCACCTGTAAAAGGACGAATAGCCTCTACATTTTCATTATCTCTATCAGCATCGTTCCAGTCATTAATCATATTTGTGCCAATTTGAATAAGCAACCCTCCCAAGAGAGTGAGCACGAAGAGAGACCAATTGAAGAGCCCTGTATTTTCAAAAGCAATGGCTCCACCTAATAGAATAGGGATTAGTGATGCCGTTAGAGATACTGGACGAATGGCCTCCCACCACGATTTGGATTTCGACTTCAATTCACTCCACACATTACTATTATCCATATTTTCGGGAAATTCGAATACAGTTGGTGGCAACCCTTGCATTATCTCGGGCACAAATCTATACTTTACGGTATATGGCTTTATGCGAATAAACTCTAATCTATCCACTGCACCTATTTTAATAAGATTGGCCACAATAGGCGATCGGCTTGCCATTATTTCTATAGCCGTTTCTTTATCTTCTTTAGATTTTATTATTTCGGCTCTACCAATTATCTCACACTCCTCCATCTCCAAAAAAGTGGTTCCTTGGTGAATAAGCATTGCAGTAGAGGGAATATTACTCCATTGTATGACCTTAGGGTCACCCTTCATGCTTGTGACATATATATTAAAGTTTTCATCAACACCGTAGTGCATCATCCGCTGTCGGGGTTTACCCATATCTGAAGTTCCAACGGCTGTAATTTCAGCACGCTGTAGGTAATCAAGTACCTCTTGTTTTGTTCGCTGTGACATATAAAAAAAATGTTTGATTTATCCTCGCTCATAACAAACTCAACTAATTATATGTTCTAGCACCAAATAAATATAAAAAACAGAATGCTACATATAGTTGAAAAAACTAATTGCAATAAAGGTTCAATTATTATTAGTAAGTTTGCAGTTACAATTAAAACAAAAAAATGAATACATATATCGAACTAAATAACATGAGCTTCTATGCCTATCATGGCGTTTTGCCTCAAGAGACAATCACTGGAAATAAATTTGAAGTAAATCTAAAGCTAAAATATGATTTCACTGACTCTTTTGACACTGACGATGTGCGGGATACCATTAGCTACGCCGATGTATATGACATTGTGAAAAGAGAGATGCAAATACCATCCAAGTTGCTCGAGCATGTTGCAGGCAGAATTTTCAACAGCTTGAAAGAAGAATTTGAAGGCATAACAATAATAGAACTAAGAGTTTCGAAGCTTAATCCACCAGTAAATGGAGAAGTGGCAAAAGCGGATATTATTATAACAGAATAAATATGCAATTC
Source organism: Proteiniphilum sp. (assembly GCA_012728465.1). GTDB lineage: Bacteria > Bacteroidota > Bacteroidia > Bacteroidales > Dysgonomonadaceae > Petrimonas. The sequence continues at coordinate 2,440 of JAAYFB010000035.1, forward strand.
TTTTAATAGTGCTCGAAGCATGCTCATTATGCCGTAAAATGGTGATTTGAACATAACTTCATTGTGATTGTTTCATATGAGTGAAGCGGTATAACTTTTGATAAAAAAATAATAAGAGGAGATTTAGTAATTCTCCTCTTATTATACATATAGGTGTCAACAAATAAAAACTACATAAATAACATGGATAAAAAGATTTTCAATAATTTAGAAGAGTTAAACAAATCATTTACAGAACTGCTTAAGGGTTTATTGTCTGAGAAAGAAAGAGTAACCATCTCACTTTCGGGTGGTAGCACTCCTAAATCTTTGTTCGACCATTGGGCAAAAAATCATGTGAAAGATATCGAATGGAATAAGATTTTTCTATTTTGGGGTGACGAAAGATGTGTACCACCTACTGACGAACAAAGCAACTACAAGATGACAAAGGATCATTTGCTAGACTTTGTGCCAATTCCAGAAAGCAATATATTTAGAATAAAAGGTGAGAATGAACCAGAAGAAGAGGCTATAAGATATTCAGCTGTTCTTGACGAAGAACTTGATTTAAGAAACAACATCCCATCATTTGATTTAGTTATACTCGGAATGGGTGATGATGGACACACTGCTTCTATTTTCCCTCACGAAATGCACTTATGGGACAAAAAAGAGAATTGTGTTGTTGCTGTACATCCCGATAGTGGCCAAAAAAGAGTGAGCATTACAGGAAAGATTATTAACAATGCTGAAAGAGTTGTGATGCTAGTAACGGGTGCTAATAAGGCCGAAAAAGTTAAACTAGTTATTGATTCGCAGGATCAAGTTAAGGATACATACCCAACTGCAAGAGTTATGCCAACAAGCGGAAACTTATATTGGTATTTAGATACAGAAGCAGCAAGGCTATTGAAGTAAACTCCAACAGCCTCATACACATTTTATATATTTTTTTTAAGTGAATTGTCTATTTATACAGTCTTGGTACGATAATGGCAATTCACTTTTCCTTTTTCCATACCTAACAGTTTAGACTTTATCATCCTCTTACGCAAAGGAGAAATTTTGTCGATAAACATGATACCTTCGATGTGATCATATTCGTGCTGAATAACGCGAGCTTTAAAACCAGTGTATTCTTCTACTTTTTTTTCTAAATTCTCATCCAAGTATTCGATAACAATTGTGTTCTCTCGAGGAACCTTTTCATGAATTCCCGGAATACTTAAACATCCCTCTTCCATCAACTCAATATCGCCACTGCGCTCAGTTATCTTGGCATTGATGAAGGCTTTCTTAAAACCCTTAAACTCGGGGCTTTCTTCATCTGACACATGATCTAGATCAACTACAAATATGCGTTTGTCAAGTCCCACTTGCGGACCGGCAAGACCCACACCATCTGCATCATACATTGTTTCGTACATGTCATCTATCAACTCTTTCAAGTTGGGATAGTTTGCTGTATCTATATCCTCTGCAACCTTTCTCAATACAGGTTGTCCATAAATATATATAGGTAAAATCATAAAGTAATATTTATTGCTATAATTAAAAATCTCTTTTGCTTTCCATGTAGCTTTGTAGAATAATTGTTGCACTTATCTCATCAACAAGTGCTTTATTCATTCTTTGCTTTTTACTCAATCCCCCATCAATCATGGTTCGTTGAGCCATTTTAGATGTAAATCGTTCGTCGTAATACTCAACAACCATACTGGGATAAAGCTTTTTAAATTTTGAAACAAACTCTTCCACTCTTCCCATGTTTTCAGATGCCTCATTGTTCATCTGCTTAGGCAATCCTACAACTACAACATCAACCGTCTCTTTCTGAAAATACTCTTTAATGAAGTCAAAAATCTTATGGGTATCTACCGTAGTAAGTCCATTTGCAATAATCTGCAAAGGGTCGCTAACAGCTATTCCTACTCTCTTTTTACCATAATCAATGGCTAATAATCTACCCATTATTCTATTTCAAATTTTCGGCGGCGTAACTCAAAGTCACGACCCAGATACTTCTCTCTAACTATAGGGTTGCCTGCCAACTCCTCGGCAGTGCCCTGAAATAAAACTCTTCCCTCAAACAAGAGATAAGCTCTATCTGTAATACTCAACGTTTCGTCAACATTGTGGTCAGTAATTAAAATACCTATATTGCGATACTTGAGTTTTGCCACAATTGACTGAATATCTTGTACAGCAATGGGGTCAACTCCAGCAAAAGGCTCGTCAAGCATTATAAATCTGGGATCTATAGCTAAACATCTAGCTATCTCAGATCGGCGTCTTTCCCCTCCCGAAAGTCTATCTCCTAAGTTCTTTCTCACTTTTTCAAGTCCAAATTCAGAAATTAGCTCCTCCAATTTCCTCTTTTGCTCTTTAGGCGTTTTGTCAGTAAATTCTAGCACGGATTTGATATTATCTTCTACAGACATCTTTCTAAAAATAGAAGCCTCTTGTGCTAGATAACCAATTCCATATTGTGCACGTTTGTACACTGGAAACTTTGTAATGTTTTGATCTCCCAAATATATATTACCCTCGTTGGGCACAACCAATCCTACTGTCATATAGAAAGTAGTTGTCTTTCCTGCACCATTAGGACCCAAAAGACCCACAATTTCACCTTGCTTCAAGTTAATTGAAACATGATTTACTACAGTCCTTTTTCCATATTTTTTTATTAAATCTTCCGTACGCAAAACTAATTGACCATTATCGTATCCTGATTGAACTTCTTGTTCAATATTTTCACCAATAATGTCAGAAGAATTATCTAGAATCAAATCATTATCACCCATTCTCACTGAATTTTATGCAAATTTACAAGATTTTCTTGGAATAACACAGAGATAGCTGGGCATTATATAAGATTATGGAGTTAAATGAGCTTTAAGCATTAAATATCCATACCATCTGAATGGTCAAACATATAGACACCAAAAGATATTCAATAATAATACAATCTATTCTTTAATTTGTCTGATACATATAATACGTACAACAGTATGGATACGTTCTATTAGCTCAATAAATATAAGCAAACAGCGCTGGAACTATCCAACTGACTCTCGAAATATATGTTAACGGACATTCAAGCATCAAAAGTTAAAACTGAAATATGAAGAAACTTGTTAATTTTATTAACAATTATAGTTAAGTCTATACTTGGATTTACTGTTATCAGCTAAGATATTGTGAGTTAGAAGTAAAATATAGAATGAATTTATATCTAAATTATAATATCTAACCTTATTGCACCAAGTAAAGCATCTGGATATTTTCTGTAGGTAAAACGATGCACATACTCCAGACGCAACAATCCTAAAATATTAGTAATTCCTATTGTGCCCTCGATATAAGGTACACCTTTTTCATATTGATGTGATACGATAGGCAAGGCAAATAGACTTTCATTAAATTGAGGATTATTTTTTTTACTCAAACTTCCATATGTGGCTCTAAATGATATTAATTCTCTAAAGCCAAGAGCATTAAGTATCGGAGACTTAGAGAAAAGCAAGTTTTCGCCAACAAACACTCCACGTAGTGTAGCCTGTTGATCTGTAGGAAATTCTATGGAGCGAGTCAAGAAGAAAGCATTATTTTCAATATTCAACCTATGTCGTTGATTAGGATAAGCCAACAGTGGAAAAGGAACACTATTCCATATTTTCACATACTCTGCCACCATATCCAATCGAGCAATATCTGCAATAGGAAAACGTTTTTGTAACGATAGTTCGGTTCTATGATAATATGTATCTCCACCCATAAAATCTTTTAACCCCACTGAATGAGACAAATAAACTAAAGGATTTGTTAAAGAAGTAGGGATCTTCTTCCTCTTCTCTTGAATGTAAGACTCTTTACTAGTCCAAGTTGCCGAAACTCCTATCTCTGTATTATTAATCTGACGTTCAAAATTTGATTCTCCAGCTATTATATTCTTAAATTGAAGTTCGCCTTGTGGTATTAGTCTTGATTTTCGAAACCATGTAGCATGTCTAAAACCTGTTTTATATTCCTTTTCGTAATTTAACTCTGCATAATTTCTATAGGTCGTTTCATTATCAGACCTCCGGTATGTTACCAGAAGAAGGTCATTCATAGCTCGTGGATGGATTTCGCCTGGCGAAAAAATATCATTCTCATATATTAAACTGATGTTATTTTTTAGGTACTCTCCATCGTGATATGCTTTTTTGTTAAAAGAGTAAATTGCTTCTCCTCGATATTTCAGCTTTTCATCCTTAAAACCATACGCCACATAACCCTTAATAAAAAAATGTGGGTTAAGCCTAGAGTTGGATGCTATTCCTCCTCTTAGTCTTACCCCCTCGATAGGGTTATAAGTAGGAATAGTTTGCAATCGTCCGAAGTCAAATTTATTTGTCTCCTTATTTCCGAGCGGCACCCAGTCATTCATAACGAAGGTAACAGCCTTGTTAAGAAAGCCCAAAGCTTTGTTGTTCTTTTCAACATAACTATAGTCTTCTTCTAAATAAATATCGATTGATGGAGCGCTTATCAACTCAATAGGCATACTCATAGTGAAATATCCTTTTGACGACACAACTATATTAGATTTAATTAACGAATCAGGCACTGAAATAAAAAACTCTCCGACACTGTTTGTTAATATCCCTATACGGCTGCCTTCGATGAAGACAGCCGCACTAGGAATTGGTGTTTTATATTTACCACTATGCACTACACCTTTTAAAGATATATTTTGTGATTGTGCAGAAATACTAATTAGCAAAATCAACGCGGCAAAAAGTGGTTTAAGCATAACCAAAGTGTATTACAGTTTCCTATATCTAACACGTTTTGGCTCTACATTACCCAAACGTCTCTTCTTATTCTCTTCGTATTCACTGTAAGAGCCTTCGAAGTAAAACACTTCTGAATTTCCTTCAAAAGCTAGAATGTGAGTACAAATTCTATCAAGGAACCAACGGTCGTGAGAAATAACTACAGCACATCCTGCAAAGTTTTCCAATCCTTCTTCTAGTGCACGAAGAGTATTTACGTCAATATCATTGGTAGGCTCATCCAGCAATAACACATTGGCCTCTGCTTTTAATGTAAGTGCCAGATGGAGCCTGTTGCGCTCACCGCCTGAAAGTACCCCACAAAGCTTTTCTTGATCAGCTCCAGTAAAGTTAAATCTAGCTAGATAAGCTCGAGAATTAATCTCTCTGCCCCCTACTCTGATAAAGTCAGCACCATCAGATACTACTTGATATACTGATTTTTCTGGATCTATATCCTTATGTTGCTGATCTACATATGCAGTAACTACTGTCTCTCCCACTTCAAATGTTCCTTTATCTGCTGCCTCGATCCCTTGTATCATTCTAAATAGAGTAGTTTTACCAGCTCCATTAGGACCAATTACTCCTACAATACCATTTGGTGGCAACACAAAGTCAAGATTATCAAATAGTAATTTGTCACCAAATGC
>JAAYFB010000243.1 GCA_012728465.1 Proteiniphilum sp.
AAATTGTTTTTCTCATTTACTTAATTATTATTTAGTTAGATATTATTACCAACAAAGTTAATAACTTTTATTACAAGAATGTAACATGAAGCTTACAAAAAGTATCAATGGGACAAATTTTGTCAATCACGTCATTACAAAATCAAGCATAAAACGATTGGAAAGCTAATAGAGAGAATATCGAACAATAACAAAAAAGTAGAAAAATCGCACTTACAAAGTGCAGCAATCATGGCTTAACGAAGAACCAATCTCTTCGATAATACTTATTTATGGTGCCAGCCAAATCTTTTTCATATCTTTGCAATAATATTAATTGACAAAAGATAAACTACAAAAAATGAATATAGCTATTGACTTTGACGGCACTATAGTTGAGCATGAATATCCTGCTATTGGGAAGCCTATTCCATTTGCAATAGAAACATTATTGCAACTTCAGAAAGAAAATCACAAACTTATCCTTTGGACAGTGCGCGAAGGCGACTTACTTCAAGAGGCCGTTGATTATTGCGAACAAAGGGGTCTTTACTTCTATGCTGTAAACGAAAATTATATGGGCGAAGACAGATCAAAAGCTGGTCGCAAATTAGGTGTTGATATGTTTATAGATGACAGAAATCTAGGAGGACTGCCTGATTGGGGAGTAATATACAATGCAGTACAGGCTACTGTCAGAGGTGAAAATGCAATGCTAGTAATGGCAAATTTATCACAAATACCCGAGCAAAAAAAGCGGAAGAAATTCTTGGGAATATTCTGATTATGTGAACAATTGAATCTAAAATTACGTTTATATAAAGCATGTGAAATACTGTCCATAATTTATAAATAACCAAGCAATGAGAACAAAAATTTCGATTCTGCTGCTTATTGCAGCACTAAGCTTCAACTTTTATAGCTGTAAAGATGAAGTCGTAACAACTCTAGAATTGGATAAAAATTCAATAGAGTTTACAACAAATGAAGCAGCTGCTAAATTCTTAGAGTTTGAGACAAACTCTATCAATGTAAGAGCTATTGTTCCATCTGGAGATAATTGGTGCAGTGCTTCAATAGTAAACAATCGAATAAAAATCTCTGTTAAAGAAAACGAGTCATTCGAAGAGCGGACTACAGTAATAACAATCGATGCAGGCAATGAAATCACTTCTCCAATATCAGTAAGTCAAGCAGGTCGAATTAAAACTAGTGAAAAAAAGATCAATTCCTTTATAATAAAGGCAGACAAGAACAACTTAAAAAGTGATATTCAAGCTAGTATTGACAATGTAGATAAATTAATTAAAATCAGAACCAACGAGTGGATTGGAAATGCAAAAGAACTTATTGTTGACTTTCAATCACCAGGAACATTGTACGTAAATAACGAACAACAAAAAAGTGGCGAAAGCACACAATCGTTCTTCGAAGAGCTTATATATACCGTTAAAGATTCTGATGGAACTTCTGAGGACTATAAAGTAAGCATATCGGGTCCAATGTTTACAGGACTTCCTGTGGTAAGCATATTTATCGATGGTGACAAAGAGGTGGTAAATAAAAAACCAGCACTACCTGCATCATTTAACTTGACAAATACCGAAGATTATAAATTTGACATGAGCAATACGGAAATGTCCATCCGTGGAAGAGGTAACTCCACTTGGGGAATGCCTAAAAAGCCATATAGAATAGACTTCCCTTCTAAAACGTCATTGTTTGGACTACCAGCTGCAAAGAAATGGGTTTTTCTTGCCAACTACCAAGACCCAACTCTGTTGATGAATGATATAGCATTTGAACTTGGCAGGCGGTTTGGCCTTGAGTTTAATCACAGTTCTATACATGTTGAGATGTTTATTAACGGCACTTATCGTGGAAATTATCAAATGACTGAACAGAAAGAAGTAGGCAAAGGTAGAGTAGATATCGACACTAATGG
>JAAYFB010000244.1 GCA_012728465.1 Proteiniphilum sp.
CCTCCAGCTCCACAATAAAGGGTGTAAATCAAGAAGTTACGAGATTTACACCCTTTATTACACCCAAGAATATCAACTACTTTTTATAAAATAGAATATCAGAGTTAAATCTGATGTAGACAGCATATTACACCTCTATAACTTTTTCGTCAATTGTAAATGTGCCTAATATGCCATATCCCCCTTTTATATTTGAAAATATCTTCACTGGTTCAGAAAAGTTGTCTCCATTAGATGCTAATTCAACAGAGCGTAAATATTTATATAGATTTTCAGAAAGAGAATGTATTTCTATTTTTACATATTGGTCAGCATCTATGAAGTTATCAAACTTAACATATACATTTAGAGTATATTCCTTGTCTTGAAACAATTCATCTGAGAATATTGCAAACATACTGGTATTTGTGTCGCCAAGTGTGCCTGTTACCTCTTTAAAAAGAGGTTCTTGATCAAGTAATACTTCTGAATTGTTCCAATCTATATCATCTGGCTTATTCTCTCTAAAAACTGTTTTTGTGTGAATGACTATTCTGTAATAATCTCTTTGATTTGACCGATCTTTTATCTTAATCTTTGTGCGAAGATAAGAGAAGGCTTCTTTTTTGAACCATTCGGGTGTAACGCTAATTACTTGTGGTGGTTTAGGAACAATATCTTTGCCCTCTACATAGTCATGTGGTTGTGAATTGCCTGAAATAGTAATTACATCATCAGGCTTTAGTGTGGCATCAAAAGCATAATAATTGTCTTTATCTTTGTTGTGGTTGTACTTAACCTTGATAGGCAACCCATTAATTAGTAGGCTTAAATTAGGGTCATCAACTGGTTTCGACTTTTGTTGCGAGAAGGCAAATACACTTTCCGATACCTTTAGTGAATGAGAATCCTGATTGCAATCAATTATGGTGTTTAGTACCATCTTGGGAGGGAAATCATTGCCCTTATAGTTTACATCACTTTCGCATGCTGAAAACAGCAATGAAGCGATTAATATGAACGTTATTGTTGTTGTATTTGTCATAACATCTAAAAGTTATATGTATATGAAACAGAAGGCATTATTGGAAAAAGAGATACTTGTTTTAGCTTTTGTGTATAAACAACCTTTCCGTTATCATCTCTTGATACATCGGTTTCTATATATATGTTGAAAGGGTTCTTACGATTATACACATTGTAAATACTGAAATTCCACACTCCATATTTATCCTTTTTCTTTTTCGGTGTGTAGTTTGCACCTACATCAAGTCGATGAAATGACGGCATCCTATAGTTGTTGCGATAATCTAATTGAATTAATTCATCTAAGCGATATGGATAATAGGGTATATCTGGCGTTATAGCTGCCATTAATGGCAATGTTATCATATTGCCCGAGGAGTATGACCAATTAATCATAAAGTCCCATTTAGAGTTATGATTATACATTATAGCTGCATTAATAATATGCCTTTGATCATATTTAGCTGGAAACCACTCACCGAAATTTATGTTATCAAACTTTCTTTCAGTCTTAGACAAAGTGTAAGCAAGTGTACCAGTAGTTTTTCCAAATTCCTTTTCAATCGCAATCTCAACACCGTATGAACGACCTATTCCACTCTCCACTTTATTTTCCCAGCTTTCTGATGTGCCTAAAAAAGAGGCTCCCTCTTTATAATCAATCACATTATTCATGTCTTTGTAATATGTGCTCGTTGATAGTGTTAATTGATTTGGCATGCTAAAAGTAGCTCCAATAGAAAATTGATTAGCCTGCATTGGTTTAACCAACCCTGTTGTAGGTAGCCATAGGTCTGTTTGAAGCAATAAAGAGTTATTAGTAAGAAGATGTAGATATTGTTTCATTTGTGTGTAGTCAGCGTTCAAAGCTACACTGTTTGATAATAAGTATTTTAATGAAATGCGTGGGTCTATTGCATTATAAGATTTACCATCTATGTTGAATGAAGATAATCTCACACCAAAGTTTGCGTTTAGATTATGTGTTGGCCTCCACTCATCTTCAAGATATGCTGAATATTCCATTCCTTTATAGTTATTGGTTGGAGTATTGTTAGTTATGTCAATATCATTGTCGGTTGTGCTAATTTTTAGAACTTCTGGACGAAAAAGATGAGAAACAACCTTTACACCAGCTCGCAAGAAATGATTATTAGAGGGTACATATTCATAATCAACATCAAGCGAATAATCTTCTATACCAGATGTGTAGGCTAATTTATTGGTGTTCGTCTCTTTGTTTTGGATGTAACTCTCACCAACATTAGTTTGATAGTTATATCTATTATAAGCGAGCGTAGCATTTATAAACATGTTTGATTTTATGGCACTATTTAGACGCATAGCTAATATTGTGTTTCCCCAGCCCCAGTCTTGATTTGATTGTGAAGTGTATTCATCACTACTTAAACTACCTAAATCAGTATTATGAACAAGTGTATTACCCGTTTTGTTAGTTAGCTTATCTCTTCCATTATAAAATATAATATAGGCAGATGTTTTTTCTCCAATGTTATGATGAAGCTTTGCATTGATATCGTAGAAGCTGAAATTAGTTCGTTCCTTTTCAGTATCATCGCTATTAAACTGATTTTGAAGTGGTACAAGATATAAATCTATAATAGAGCGACGAGCCGATAAAAAGAAGGATGTTTTGTCCTTAACTATGGGGCCTTCAATATTAAAGCTAGCGGAAAGCAACCCTAAAGTAGCAGAACCTGTCACCTTTTCCTTGTTTCCATCTTTAGTATTAATATCAATTACTGATGATAGTCTTCCACCAAAACGTGCTGGAAATCCGGACTTGAATAAAGTAACGTTTTTGATAGCTTCAGAATTAAATACAGATAGAAAGCCAAATATATGTCCAATATTATAAATGGGGATACCATCAAGAAGAACAAGGTTTTGGTCGGGACTGCCACCTCGTATGCTCAAATCGCTTTTTCCTTCGGAAGTATTCTTTACTCCAGGGATATATTGCAATGACTTCATCAAATCACTTTCTCCAAAGAATGCAGGCGTTCGTTTTATAATTGAAATTGGTACATGTATAGTGCCAAGACCATCATGAACACGTCTATTAATATTTGAACTAACTACTACTTCGGATATCTCAATTGATTTAGGCAATAGTTCTACATTTATAGTAGTGTCTTTGTTTGCTTTAAAGTTAATATCTTTAGCATCATAGCCAATGTGAGAGTAGTGTAAACTAATATCTCCTTTTGGTACTCTTAATGAATAGAACCCATATGTATTAGTATTACTTCCTGAAGACATATCTTCATTTGTAATATTAGCATTAACCAACACCTCTTTGGTGGTAGCATCAGTTACAATACCACTTATTGTTATTGTTTGAGCATTTATAGATATTGATTTGAGAAGGATTGCAAGAATTGAAAATATTATCTTTCGCATATTTTTCTAATTTTGTTTCAACTCTACAATTCTTTCAATGCTACCCTGCTTAATATATAGAGTGGTATTATTATCTGACGTCTCCTCTTTGGTAGTAATGGTTATTGTAGCTTTTCCTTTTCCACCTATTGGCGTTATGCTAAACCATTTTGTAGCAGGTGGAATTCCATAACCCAATTCTAATCCCTCACAAGTTATTTCCCACTCACCCGTGGCTGTAATATTAAATGACTTTGTATCAATTCCCGATTGAAACGTTAGGATACTTGTATCTATTTCTAAAATATCATCTTTTGAGCATGAAGTTAGGGTAGATAGTGTAAATAAGAATAAAATTGATAGTAATTTAAATGTTTTCATATATCTGTTTATTTGATATTAATATTTCAATTTGCTGACTCTTCTAATAAGATGAGATAGTGCTGCAAATGTTGCATTATATAACGTTAAATATTTTATTTTTTAACACTATTGCTAAAAAACAGATTCTTTAAAACTTTATCTTGAAAATTTTAAAAATAAACTATTTAAACCTACAATACCCAAAGCTATTGTTATATAACTTATACGTAAACCACTTTAATAAAAACCAAACTATCTCCTTACCCCTTTTCCTACATTTATCTGTGTTTTGGCTGTTTGCTTAATTTCTGTCAGCCCTCTTGTTTCAATCCTCGTAATCCAACTGTCAGATATTTCAATGTCGAACTCCACATTGGCTTTTACCTCTACTTCAATTGTGCCACCATCGTTAGAAAGTTCATATTTATCGGGAGTTACAATAAGACCTAAATTGGCAGCCTGTTTTATGGTCACAGTCTCTTGCAAATTGGTCTTTTTATCTTTCACAACAATTTTAGCTGTGCGTTCATCATAATCCTTGTTTTGAGTGATGTCCAACACCACAGTCTCTGTGCGCAATGCCCTTGTTGCAGTGTGTGACACCCAATCTTTGGCATCTTCAGGGATTATTATTTCATAGTCAATATTAGTTTTCACTTCCACCTCTACAGATTGAGCTTGGCTTGTCAGTTCAATATCTTTTTCTGTAAGTATAAGAGCATCTTCTTGAGATTGGAAAATGGTAATGGTGCTCGACATATTTCCACCTTTTTGCTTAATGGTGATTGAGCCTTCTCTATTGCCGTAAGTGTCGTTCTCTGCAACTTTAAACGCTATCTCTGATGTAGTTAAGCCCCTTGTTTCAACCTGTGTTATCCACTCATCATGTATCTCCACCTCAAACTCCACATTGGCTTTCACCTCCACCGCAATGGCGCTCTCTTCATTGCCCAACTCATACCTATCTTGAGTTATGAGCAGACCCAAATTCTCGCCTTGATTGACGGTAATGGTTTTGGTGATGTTTCCACTCTGTATCGTAACCGTACAACTTCTGGTGTCATAATCCTCATTAGCAGGAGCAGACAAAGTGATGCTTCCTGTAGATTTATTCCCACTTGAAGGAGTAACTGTACACCAACCAGCAGATGACTTTGCAGTCCAAGTTACATTCGATTCAATTAAAATAGATTCTGACCCACCTTCATTTTGTAAAATCGATGTTCGATTTTTTTAGGGTAATAAATGGATCTTCGGTTTCCACTGGTGGTTTTTCAACCTCTTTTATTGGGTCGTCACCATCGCTACAGGTTAATAGTAGCGTGCAAATTGACAATAGAAAAAAAATGTTTTGTTTCATAGCTATTAATATTATACAGAAGAATAACAACAGGGTAATGAGTATAAATAAGAATAAATGTAAAGATAGCCATGTATTTAATAAAAACAAAGAATACTTTATAAATAAATTGCAGTTTTGTTGTTTTATCTCAAATTTGTTAATAAAAACATTGACAGTGGGATAAAGACAGATTTCCAAATCGGCATGCCTGCGAAGCAGATAAAAACAGTGAACAGAACGTTGAACAGATAACCTGTTGATTTATAGATTGTAGGGACTTGAATAGCCAATACCGCCCCCCAGTCCCCTAAAGGGGGAGTTGCCGCTATTGATCCTTACCCCGCTATATTTTATTAATCAAATTAGCTACAATTGTTTTCGAAGCATCTTCAATAGAATACTCCACCCCTGGTCGAATGATTGCGTGCATGTCTGTGAGAAACTCGTTATCGTTAAGTTTTTCTTCTAAATTGGTAAGATACTGTTTTTGAGATGGAGGATTTTTCACTGCAAACTGCATATACTCTTTGTAACAATCAACTGTTTTTTGAGTGTCTATATTTTTGCTTTTTATAGCCCAGTATAGGTCAAACAAATCACGTCCTTTCCTTCTTTGATAAAGTGCACGAAGTTTAGTTCCCAAAAGCTCTTCCAAGTGATAGGTAGTAATCAAACAACTACCAGAAAACCATGAATTGGTAACAGAAAAAGGGAACTTTTGAAGTCCCAAAACAGTGAAATGTTCACGTGTATTAATCTCAATCTTTAACCTTAAATTGATAATAGGTGGCATTTCCGATTCAAAACGATACAAGATAGTATTGTTATGAATATGCTGCTTTATGGTGCGTTTTGTTCCCAGAAATGCTAAACAATTACGAATCTCAACAAGTATCGGTTTTATCGGACCTGAAACAACTTGAACAAGGTCTATATCTTCCGAGTATCTCACCTGAGGTTGAATAAAAAGTTTGTGTAGTGCTGTTCCACCTCGAAAGGCTAAACTTCTCTTCAATAGCGGCGAACTAAACAACTCAACAAGAGTTCTACTTATCACAAGGTCTTGCTCTACCTGCGCATCATTGCTCCATGGAGCGAAGCGTTTCCATTCAAGTATATATCTCTGAGGTATCATATATCGGTGCTTATCTTATCATTAACAATGATTTGCCACTTGCTATCCAACTCTCCCTTTTTTTCAGCCATCAACGATAGATAGACTGGATGAAGAGTCTCCTTCTGCAACGATTTTTCTATTACTGTAGCGTTAATTTCGAGAGTGTCAAGGATGTATCCCAAACGCTGTCTTGTAGCTACGGAGAATAATTGAGCAGTACTACGCAAACGATTAGTTTTCACACCCTCTGAAAGCTCCAAAATCACTTCGTAAATTCTACTCAAACCTAATATTCGTTGATTTTCTATAAGGTCAAACAGGGTTGCTTCGGGCGTGGATACGTGTAGGTAGCCCGATTTTGTTTTCATGGGCATTACGACATCTTTGCCCCACACTTTACGATTGATGAAGTTAATATGATGTTTATCCGAGACAATGTTGCGCAAAGGATTTCCATTGTGAGTTATAAAAAATGACATAGGCTGTTGATGCCCTGCTCCATGCAAAGCTGCAGCAGAAAGCAACGAAACATAATATTCTCTATTTAAGTAACCCATCAGATCATCAACAAAGAGCGTTTCTGGCACAATGCCTCTGCGCATATATTCAGGTGTTATAACAGCATAATATCCTCTACGAATAGGATAGATAGCCCCTTTCTGAACCAGACGATACAGTGCTTTGCTCAAAGTAGCTTGCTCCACCTCCAATGTTGCCATATCGTCGATAGAAAATGAAATTCGCCCATCTGCCAATAGGTTTTTTATAAACCCTTCGTAGTCAGCGTTTTTGATACTTGTGCCCTTTTTGTTCATATTTGCGTATATGGACTATTTGTGTCCTACAATGCAAATATAGACAAGTTTCTTTTACCCACAATACATTGAAGGAATAAATTCAGATGTTTTTGTGAAAAAGAGAAGATTAGTGTTTTTAGCGAACAGTTTTTAGCAATTAGCGGTGAACAGTGAGTGGTCGAATGGGTTCGTAGAGACGACGATTTATCGCGTCTCGATGATTCAAATTTCTCATTCAGCATTCATCCAATAAAATAATGCCACGCATTAAATCTTCGATTTATTTCACAGGGTAAACCATTCATAATTCACCATTCATAATTCATCATTCACAATTCACAATTCATAATTCACCATTCCTTTTGCAACGCAATAAATAAGCTAATAAGCTTAGTGGTGTGGGTTCATTCCAAGTTACTAAGGTTGAGGAAAATGCAAATAAGGTTTTTTTAAATAGAGCTTGAATAGCCAATACCGCCCCCAGCCCCCTAAAGGGGGAGTCGCCGCTATTCATCGCAGCTATTCATCGCAGGCTGGCGCGGATATTTATCCGTGCCATTGATGTCAGCGGGGGTGGTTGTCCATTGCCGTCGGTTTTAACCGACGGATAAGAGGTCTAATAATCGGAGGTTGGCTTTAGCCACATCTCCACCAGCTCGCGCCGATTTCCGAATCGGTGTGCGGAGCACTGAGCAGTGAGCAACCAGCACCAGTTCAAGCGCTCTGCCAAAGTCCCCTTTAGGGGATTTAGGGGCGGGATTCCATAATTGAACCCACTTCGGGGTTCTCGTTGATTTATTATTGTTACCATGGGTTTACACCCATGGCTATTCATCTTTAACCACGTTGTGGTTGGGGGGATTATTCATTGGTCTATTTATTAGTGCCGCTTGCGAATTCCAAATCGGGAGCGAACGGTAACAGTTGACAGCATTAACAATTAACCATTAACAATTAACCATTCACCATTCACCATTAACAATTAATAATTCACCATTCCTTTTGCAACCCAACCAATAAGCTAATAAGCTTAGTGTCGTGGGTTCATTCCAAGTTACTAAGGTTGGGGAAAATGCAAATAAGGTTTTTTTTGAATAGGGCTTGAATAGCTAATACCGCCCCCCAGCCCCCTAAAGGGGGAGTCGCCGCTATTCATCGCAGCTATTCATCGCAGGCTGGCGCGGATATTTATTCGTGCCATTGATGTCAGCGGGGGTGGTTGTCCATTGCCGTCGGTTTTAACCTACGGATAAGAGGTCTAATAATCGGAGGTTGGCTTTAGCCACATCCCCACTAGCTCGCCGATTTCCAAATCGGCTTGCGGAGCACTGAGCAGTGAGCAACCAGCACCAGTTCAAGCGCTCTGCCAAAGTCCCCTTTAGGGGATTTAGGGGCGGGATTC
>JAAYFB010000245.1 GCA_012728465.1 Proteiniphilum sp.
AGTTCGTCAGGTGGTAAATACAACGTAAAATAAGAGAATATAAGAATAAGTAGGAGCAATATAGCAAAAATGCCTGTCCCCACTATTCCACCTATTTTTTCTCTTGTCATTTCCATAAAGTAAATGCGTTATATATAAACTAATCAGACCTTAGTTTGGCCTTGTCATTAGCACCATCTTAAATTTATTCTGATTTGCAATATCCAGAATTCTAACTATTTCTCTGTATGGCACTTCTTCGTCTGCATACAGGGCTACAAAAATGTCTGGATCTGCAGTATATGCACTTTGCAAGAAGGGAGTTATATCATCAAAGGTAACCATACGTTCCTTTTCATTTGCATTTGCCACATAGTAAGTCAAATCCTTATCTATGGTTACCCTTGTTATAGGCTTTGCCTGTGCTTGTTGTTGCGATTGTGGCAACAATACCTTTATTGCATTAGGCACCACAATAGTTGAAGTAATCATAAAGAAGATCAACAACAGAAATATAACATCCGTCATAGATGCCATACTAAAATTTGCTTCTAAGTTGAATCGTTGTTTTAATGCCATTTGCTTATTATATTGATTTTAATGAATGCTCGGTTAAACACTTGCCAAAAGCTATGCAACAGGCTCATTCAATATATCCATAAATTCCATAATTCGCATCTCAAGCTTATTTACAATACCTTTTATCCTAGTAGTTAGATAATTGAATGCAAACAAAGCTATAATACCTACAACAAGACCACCAACAGTAGTAACTAGTGCTTCGTAAATACCAGTGGATAATATATTTACATCCACATTGGCACCTGCACTTGCCATACTCATAAATGCTTTAACCATACCCGTCACAGTTCCTAAGAAACCAATCATGGGTGCACCCGCTGCAGCTGTAGCCAATAGTGGCAAACCTTTTTCCAGTTTTGAAATCTCAATATTACCTTGGTTTTCAATAGCCGACATAACATCTGATGTGGGTCGTCCCAAGCGAGTAATTCCCTTTTCAACCATGCGAGATGAAGGAGAGTCAGTATTTCGACACAATGACAATGCTGTATCTATTTTGCCATCCAGTATGTAGTCTTTTATTCGATTCATAAACGAATCGTCTTCTTTCCCTGATTTGTTTATCACTAATGTTCTTTCTATTAGCACATAGACTGATAGCAACAATAGCAACAACAACACAACCATAATCCAACCACCCTTAAACGCTAAGTCAAGGGCATTCATAGTAGTCACTGTTTCAATATCTGCAGCTGCTTGTCCAAATTGATTCATTGTATCCTGTGCTGCGGTAATCTGTAATAGATTCATTGTGTCAATTATTTTAGTTTCTGATTATAAAAGTAGTATTATTTTATTACTTATCTATTTTTGGGTCATCATTTAAGCATTTTTTATATGCTTTTATCGTATTTTCTAGCCCATAGTACAGAGCATCACTAATTAGGGAGTGTCCTATTGATACCTCTTTTAGCCAAGGAATATTCTTATAGAGGTAGTTTAGGTTATCAAGGTTTAAATCATGACCAGCATTTATGCCTAGCCCTAGCTTTTTTGCAAATTCAGCCGCTGCCACATATGGTGCCACAGCCTCTTCCCTATTTTTTGAATATTTTTCGGCATATGGCCCTGTGTATAGTTCTATTCTATCTGCTCCTATATCAGCAACCATGCCTATCATCTCAATACTTGGATCAACAAATATGGATGTTCTAACGCCGATTGCTTTAAATTCGGCAACAACATCAGTAAGAAAATCTTTATGCATCACTGTATTCCATCCTGCATTAGATGTCAACGCATTGTCAGCATCGGGAACCAATGTAACCTGATTGGGTCTGATACGTTCTATCAACGACACAAATTTTTGATTGGGATTACCCTCAATATTAAATTCTGTTGTAATTTTTGTTTGTAAATCAAAAACATCAGCATAAGTGATGTGCCTCTCATCGGGACGTGGATGAATAGTAATACCATTGGCTCCAAATTTTTGACAATCTATTGCCACTTGCACTAAGTCTGGAATGTTGCCTCCTCTTGAATTCCTAATTGTTGCAACTTTATTGATATTTACGCTAAGCTTTGTCATTTCTCTTATTTAAATAATAACCTTCAGATAGTTTCTAATTTAGAACTAACAATAAACAATAAATATCACAATTTTATTTTATCCTCAAAATATTTACCATCTTTGTAATTCAATACAAAAATAGCACGAAATAACGGCATTGCCTAAAAAAAACAGATGAAAGATTTTATTGAACAACAAATACAGAGTCAAAGCCTATCATTCAATACGGATAACTTTTTGGGTCTTTCAAATACAGAGAACTCATTGATTGTTATTGAATGTTCGCTTATTGATTACTCTCTAACTGATATTGCACGCATCGTGGAGAGTAATAATGCCCATGTAATGAATTTGTTTGTTCTTCCCATTGTTGATGGCAACACTCTGCTTATTTCAATTAAGCTTAACCTCATTGATGTTTCACCCGTACTAATGAGTCTAGAGCGATTTAACTACAAAATAGTATATTACCTGATGAAAGAAGGTGTGGTTACTGACACTCACAAAGAAAGACTTGATGAATTGCTATACTACCTAGACATGTAGTAGTGAAATGTATATTTTAATAACGTATTTACATACTTGAAGTAAATCATCGTAGTACCCCAAATAAAAAAGTAAAAAGAATAATTACTAAAAAAGAACACTTATAAGTTTATGAAAGTAGCACTATTCGGAAGTTCATTCAATAAGCAAGCACCTAAGGCTGAATCTCAAATCATTACAGTGTGTATGTTTTTGCATAGCCGAGCTAGCCAAGTTTTTCTTAATCAATCATTATATCAATCGCTGTCCAAACAAGGACAACTAATGCTTAAGGAACTTTGCACCCCTTTTACAGACTTACCTGATGCTGACATTGCATTAAGCATCGGAGGTGATGGAACTTTTTTGAGGACGGCAAATACTGTTGGCCGCTCTGGAATGCCCGTATTAGGAATTAACACTGGAAGACTTGGATTTTTGGCCGACATCAACTTTCACGATTTAGATGAAACACTTGATGAAATTTTCAATGGTGAATACATTATTGAGGAGAGACAGCTACTCGAAGTAAGTAATAATAAAAGCGGAGCCGAATCTCAATACGCGTTAAACGAAGTTGCTTTACTGAAACAAGACACCTCGTCGATGCTAACAATACACACATACATTGACAATGATTACCTAACGTCATATCAAGCAGATGGACTAATAGTTGCTACTCCTACGGGTTCAACTGCTTATGCACTTAGTGTAGGGGGCCCGATATTGATGCCAAAATCATCTAGTCTGGTTTTAGCACCTATTGCTCCTCACAACCTTACATCAAGACCACTTGTTGTAAATGATGACGTGAAAATAAGAATAAAAACTGAAAGCAGAAGCAATACTTTTCTAGTCTCTACCGATGGCAACTCGAATATTTTTAAAACCTCTACTGAAATTAGTATCTCTAGGGCAGACTACACACTGAAAGTGATAAAAAGAGTGGGGCACAGCTTTTATGATACACTACGAGACAAATTGCTATGGGGTGTGGATGTAAGAAAATAAACAAATATCCTACTTCATTTTTACTGTGAAACAATTGCGTACTAATTATTGCAGAATAAAAGAAAAAGAGGTGCAAATCAAAAACAAAAAGATAGCACTATGTCTAGAGAAAAGCAAATTTAACATTTAGAGTAAGTGATAAAAATATATAGTTAACCAATTTAACTGTGTCGAAAATATCGTTGTTAATATTTTAACCAAAAACAATACCATAAAACACTCAATCACCTAATATTCAAACACAAACCATTTTAGCAATTGTAAATCTTACTGCAAAACCAACTTTGGTTTTAGACTTTATAAAAAAATGAAGACTTAAACCAACTTTGGTTTTACTAATTTCATTCACTTTTCATACTGTTTCTAGGTTGTGATGACTATTTATTATTCAAACCAAGCCTTAAAGGTTAATGAAAGTTACAAAATGGCGTAAAATGGGCAAAACCAACATTGGTTTTAGTTCACCTGAAAGTATTTAAATCAAATGCAATGTTGGTTTTACATTGATTTTTTTGAAAATCTTCAATTCAATGTTGGAAAAGCATCGAAAATTTCCATATAATACCAATCCAGAGTAGGAATGAGCGCAACACATCACAAAATATGTAAAAATAACATCAAAATAGACACAAATTATTAATAAAGTTTTCAAAACAATATTGGTTTTTGTTCACTTGAAAATATTTAAATCAAATCCAATGTTGGTTTTTGTTCAAATTATTTCAAAAGTAGTAAAACCAAAGTTGGATTGACAGTAAATAATTTCAATAATTGTAGAATCAATCATGGTATTACAGTAATATATTTAGTAAGGCATAAAAATGTCTATGCCAGATATTCACATAAGGTATTAGTCTTAGTAGTAGCATTTTCACATAATAGCTATAAAGCAATAAAGTCGGATGAACTTATTTTATTCATCCGACTTTATATGATGTTTGTACCGCAACAATTAATGCGTTGTAACCATTAATCTTAGATACCAAGTTTTGTTTTCACAAATGCTGTAGCATTAACTGACGCATCGTTTATATAAACTATTGGAGACTGTTGTGTTGAGATATCAAAGATATATGCATATCCTTTCTCATCACCCACCTCTTTTATAGCTTTAGATATTTTCTCTTGAATAGGTGCTAAAAGCTTCTGTTGTAACTCTTGCATCTCTCTTCCGCTATTCTGTTGAAACATTTGATATCTTTCGCCAATTTGTTCAAGTTGTTTTTGTTGATCAGCTTTAGTTGCTTCAGAAGCAGTATCGAAAGTTTTTTGAAACTCTTCAGCCTTTTTGTTGTATTCTGCTATAAGCGCTTCCCCATCTTTAGTAATGGATTCCTGCTTTTTGGTTAACTGCTCTTCTATTCCTGGCAATTCAGGCATAAGGCTAAAGATTTCCGCAGCATTCACGTATGCTACAGTGTTGTTCTGAGCAATTGCCACCATAGGAGCTATTGCCAGCAATAATACTATTAATTTTTTGGTCATAATAAAAATGAATAATGTTTGTTAGTTCTTAAATTGTGCACAAAGGTAATATATATTTGATTACTAATATCCTAATAGTGTCAAAACTTGATCGCTGATATCAATACTTGGTGATGCAAATATTATTGATGATGCAGATGATCTATCTAATACTACTTGATAACCATCAGCCGCAGCAATTTCTTTTACAGCCTCATATATGTTGTCTTGAATTGGCTTCATAAAGGCTTCACGTCGTTTAAACAGTTCACCTTGACTACCAAAGTATGAGTCTCTAAGTTTATTAATTTCGTTCTCTTTTGAAACAATTTCGTTCTCACGTTTTGTTTTTTCCTCTCCTGCCAAGAACACTAGGTCAGCTTGATACTTTTTGTACATAGCCTCTACCTCTTTGGCAGACTTATCTATTTCATCTTGCCACTGTTTTGAAAGTGATTCTAGCTGTTTGTTACTATTCTCAAAAGAAGGTATTTTGCCCAATATATACTCCATATCTATAAGAGCATACTTTTGTGCATAGCTAGCTGATGTAGTTAGCGTTATTAATAGTATTGAAAGTAAAATAGTTTTCTTCATAATGCTATTCTTTTTATTTGTTATACAGAATAGAGACTAGTGAAATAAAAAAACGTTTATATCTAAATAGATAAATAATATTAAATCACCTAGAACTCCTGTCCTATGATAAAGTGAAACTGACTTCCACTTGATGTCCTATTACCTCTTATAGGGTCAAAACCATAAGCCCAGTCTATACCCATCAATCCAATCATTGGCAAGAATATTCTAGCTCCTACACCTGCCGATCGCTTGAGGTCAAAAGGGTTAAAGTCTTTTAGATCATACCATGCATTTCCAGCCTCCACAAAAGCTAGAGCATATATAGTAGAGTTTGGCTCGAGAATAAGAGGATATCTAACCTCCAATCCCAAACGAGTGTAAGCTCTTGCTGACTGCGCAATAGAGTTATTGTCATACCCTCTCAATGCTACGTTTTCTGTTGCAAACGATGATGAATACCCTGTCATTCCGTCACCTCCCATATCGAATGTTTCGAAAGGAGTGAGTTTGTTTTTATTATAATGGCCTAAGAAACCATACTCAACCCTAGTAGCAAGAACTGGCGTTCTCTTCACAGTCATAGCTGTAAGTGGAGTATAGGTTCTTATTTTCAGTTTCCATTTATGATATTCGTTCCATGCGTATTTAGCAGGATCTCTGTTCGACATTTTAGAGTAATCCTTACCATCAATTAATGAGAATGGAGGAGTTGCTGATACACTAAGAGTAAATTCCGAACCCAGACGTGTGTATGTGGGGTTGTCTGTTGAGTGACGTGCTAAAGTGATTCCCAACGTTAAGCTATTACTACTTCCCGTTTGGAATGGGAATTGGTTCCACGACCAATTCTTAAGATTGTAACGTTGATAACCTATTTCACCCATTAATTGGAAATAATCATCTGGCCACTCTAATCTCTTTCCGTATCCTATTGATGCTCCAATCATCTCAAATACTTGATTAGGGTCATACGAGTATTCCATCATATCTTGATAGTATCCGCCGCCGTAACCACCATATCCGCCATACCCACCATAACCATAGCCACCTCCATAGCCGTATCCACCACCATATCCGTATGGATTATATGGATCGTATCCACCATACATATATGGGTTGTTTTGACTATAATAGTCTGAATTTAGTCCTGTATATCTTGAGTAATACCCGTTGAGAGAAAAGTTATTTGGACGTTTTCCTCCAAACCATGGTTCAATAAAGTTAAATTGATATGACTGATAGTATCTACCATTGGTTTGTGCACTAAGGATTAGTGTTTGTCCTTCACCTTGAGGAATGATACCTCTATAATTTTCTCGATCAATAAGATTTTTGGCAGAGAAGTTATTTAATTTCAAGCTAAGCTTACCTACAAGTCCTGTTACCCCCCATCCAGCAGAGAATTCTATTTGGTCGTTTCCTTTGGATGTAAGAGGATAAGTCAAATCAACTGTTCCATCTTCTTGGTTAGGAACAATACCTGGTTGTAGGTTTTCAGGGTCGAAATGTCCTGTCTGGGCAATCTCTCTTATAGATCTAATAATATCATCTTTGCTATATACTTCTCCTGGCTTAGTTCTTAACTCTCTTCTAATAACATCTTCGTATAGACGGTCGTTTCCTTGAATAACTACACGCTTAATAGTAGCCTTAGGTCCCTCTGTTACTCTAAGTTCAAGATCCACAGAGTCATTATCAATGTTTATCTCAATAGGGTCAATATTTGAAAATAAATATCCCTGATTTTGATATAGGTTTATAGCAGCATCATCATCAGAAAGTAACCTCTCAGTAAGTTTTTTCTGATTATAAACATCACCTGGTGCCATATTAAGTGTTCTGGATAGATCAAACGAGTTATACTGAGTATTTCCTACCCAGTTAATCCCGCGAATATGGTATTTTGGTCCTTCGTCAACTACGATGTCAATATTTACTGTCTTATCATCTAATTTGTAAACTGTGTCTCTAATAATCTCTGCATCACGATAACCCATTTCGTGATATTTAAGAATAATATTTCGTTTATCCTCTTTATAGAGATCTTCCACATATTTTTTTGTTCTAAAAAGGTGTTTAAGGTTTCCTTTCTCATTGGTTTTTTTCATAGCCCACTTAAGCTTGCCATCAGAAATTGCCTCGTTACCTTGAAGATTAATTTTCCCAACCTTAATTTTCTCTTTCTTATCTACATCAATATCCAGTATTACCATGTTCTTTCCAGATACGTCAGGACGCTCAAGTATTGACACTTCAGCATCTCCAAAACCTTTATCGTCAAAGTATCTCTGAATTATAGTTTTGGCACTGCTTATTTGATTAGGAGTAATTTGATTACCCTTTACCATTGATACCTTTTTCTCTATATCATCACGCTCGCTTTTTTTCATCCCCGAATAGCGGATATCAGACACACGTGGTCTGTCAGTAAGCCTAATTTCAAGCCAAATGCTATCTCCTTGAATTTTCTTTTGAAGAATTTTTGTGTCAGAAAATAAACCGAGCCTCCAAAAACGCTTCACTGCATTGGTTATATCTATACCAGGCACTTGAACCTCCTGTCCTACTGCTAGCCCAGAATATCCAAATAAAACGTACTCTTGGTCCTCATACATTGTACCCTCAACGCCTGTAACATCAATATTTGCAATTATATACTTTTTGGGTGTACCAGTATAATTTACTACTGGCATATCCTCTGACTGACTAACGAGCGTAGAGTCACTTGGTGCAATTTGAGCAAATGAAAACACACGTGAAAGTGTGGTTAATATTAAAACTAAGTAAAATGTCTTCTTTAACATCGTTATTATTTTACTGCGAAGCAATTGTGTTGCTTACGCGATATATCTATTCTAAATCGATTCTAATTCTATTTGTTCGCTTGTTTTGCCAAAGCGACGCTCTTTTTGTTGATAATCAATAATAGCTTCAAAAAACTGCTGCTCACCAAAATCTGGCCAAAAAACATTTGTAAAATAAAGCTCAGCATAAGCTGCTTGCCATAGCAAGAAGTTACTTATTCTTATGTCCCCACCAGTTCGTATTAATAAATCAACTTCTGGCACGCTTATCTTTTCAATATATTTTTCTATCAACTCTTCAGTAATTTCTTCTTCAGTCAAAAGAGTATTTTTTACATCTGAGACAATAGTATTTACCACTTTTGTTAGCTCCCACCTTGATGAGTAGCTTATTGCTACAACTAAATTAAGATTAGCACCATTTTTTGTCTTTTCAGTACTATTATATACGGACTCTCGTGTCGCAGCAGGAAGTCTATCGATATCACCAATAAATTTCAGTCTCACCCCATTTTTAATAAGTTCTGGAGTTTCATTTGCAACTGCTAGCACCATTAATTCCATTATTGCATTAACCTCCTCGCATGGTCTTAACCAGTTCTCAGTTGAAAATGCATATATAGTTAGCCACTTTACATTAGCTTTTACTGCTGCTTCTACAACAGAACGAACTGAATCGACGCCTTTTCTATGTCCTTCGCTTCGCTCCAGACCTTTTTGCTTTGCCCAACGTCCATTTCCATCCATGATTATAGCTACATGGTTAGGAATATTGTTCTTATCTATTTTATCAATTAGATGCATATTATATATTTCAGTTCGGTCTTCTAATTATCTCCACAACAAGGGTCATTCTTCAGTCCAAATTCCCATGTAAGGAATAATAATGTAAGCGAATACCAATCATTGTTTTTTACAATACTACTTTTAATATCAAATGGACGGTTTAAGCTCCAGTTGTTATTCTTAGTAGCAACATCAAAATCATCGCCAAAAAGCTTTCGCATCGAAAATTCTATTCCAATATTAAGCCTCTCTTTTATTTTATATTTAAAACCAAAGCCTAAGGGTAAGTTTGCATTAAAAAACATATTGTCTCCTGAGCCTGCTGTTAATCCTATTCCTACAAATATGTATGGAGTATAACTTCGTGTATTTAAATATGAATACTTATCGCTGTATGGAAAGAAGTTATATTCTATTTGAGACCCCAACTCAACAAAAGCTCTCTCAAAAGACACTTGATTATCATTCGGAAATATATTTTGTGAATATCGAGTATCACCTGAAATACCTCCTACAACAAGATTAGACTTCAACGCCCAGTTAAGATTCAAATTGTATCTGTGCATCAAGCCAACCGATGGTCCAACATTCATAAATAGTTTAGTCCTATTAGCATCTCCCATGTAAAAAGATACTCCCAATGCGCCTCCAATTTCGTGCTTATACTCTTGTGCATAAATACTAGTTTGAAGACTCAAGCACAAAACAAAAAGAGCAATAACGTTTATTCTATTCATTACAAAGAAAGAAGT
Organism: Proteiniphilum sp.; assembly: GCA_012728465.1. Lineage (GTDB taxonomy): Bacteria > Bacteroidota > Bacteroidia > Bacteroidales > Dysgonomonadaceae > Petrimonas. Next base: position 9,999 of record JAAYFB010000245.1, read on the forward strand.
TTAATTTGTCCTTCTATAACGCGATATTACTCTTTAAAGTATCAATTGACAATACTTTTTTATTTTGCTAGTTTGTTAAGTCGTCCACGCCAAGCATCTACAATTTGTACTTTGCTTTTAGATTCTCCACCGAAAATCCATATAAAATTATTCGAATCGGTAATAACTGAAGCCTTATTTCTAAAGACCATATCTTTATCAATAGCTTGATTTTCTCCTCCCCAACTCCATGTTAATCCGTAATTGCTAGAGTAGTAGAGTTTATTTTCATCCCCATCACTTGCCAGCATATACACTTTATTATCATACAAGAATAGTTCAGCACTTTGTATGTTCATTCCTATATTCTCTGGCAATACTTTTATTTTATCCTCTTCCTTTTGAACAATCCACATCTTCTCTTTGCTAATTCCACTACTATTCTCACCACCGTAAATTAATATATATTTAGCAGCATAAACGCTAGGATTATCGTATGTAACTGCCGAGAAATTATCTAGTGGCATATCATTAGCAAGTTCATTTAGAACTTCAAAAGTTTCAAAGTCTTCAGTAGTTGCAAACTTCAACACCCCTTCATCCTCAACTGCTACTAATATAGCAAACTCGCCAGTAATAAATGGCAACTCGCCATAAATGGTTCTAACAGAGTAGTCAGAATTAATTTCATTCCAAGTAACACCATCAGTTGATGTATGTACTTTTTTATTATTGTCTATTGCATACAAAGCAGGGGCATCCTGTTCCAATACAGATAATATTGAAGATAGCTTTATAGATACTGGAAGACCTGAAACATTCACCTCATTCCACGTTTTTCCTTCTGATGCAGAAGACACAGAAGCTTTTACCAAGCTATTTGACTTATAGTATGTAATAAATTGATCTTTGAAGAATATTGTGATTTGATCTACGGGAGTACCCTCTAGATAATTATTCGCCATTTTACTCCAATCTATTATGTATGGATCTTGTTGGTGAATATTAATTGATATATCGTACTTCAACTTTGTCTTCCCATCTCCTGCAGTAGTTTCTATAGTCTTAAGCCTACGCATAGCAACAGAGTCTTTGCCATTCCACTTATAGGTACTATCATTTTCTATCAATTTAAATGTGATATCTGAAAGTCCAGACATATTTCCAATATTCACAAGAATACTATCTACATTAAAAAGATATGGGAGTGAATCACGATTGAATATTAAGCCATTAACTTGGTCTATACTAAATTTTGTTTCATCAAAGTATTTATTAGAGTCTAGAGTCGAGGAAACATTAAACGAATATATTTGTGCATCTTTAGATGGATCAAATTCTTGATTATTTGAGTTGAGACATGAGGACAGTATCAACACCCAAAGTAATATGCTAAGAGAACGATAGAAATATTTAAAAGTCATTTGTTTCAATATATATTGTACAATATCTATAAGCTTTGCAAAAGTAGAAATATTTTCTGCTACTACCATAACAATACAGACATTTAAACAATATTTTGAGTTATTTTATTCTTTAAATGATACTGTATTGAGTTATCATAGTGTTTGACAATGCTATTTGACAAATTTATGCTTGGGGCTTCTACACCTTCGATAATTTCAATAGGCGAAACTTCTATATAAGCCTCGTCCCAATAATTATTTGCTATAAAGCTTGATAACAACTTACTACCACCCTCTACCAACAGTGAGTAAAATCCCTCTTTGTATAGATATTTCATGATTTGAGGAACTATATCAACAGAGAAATCAATATTAACAAATTTAAAACCTCTACCCTCTTTTATATAATCCTGTTTTTCTGTAAAAAAAATAGTATCAGTCTCGCCATCAAAAACCGAAAGACTTTCTGGTAAACGGCCATCTCTATCTACAACTATTCGAGTAGGATTTTTCCCAAACCAATTTCTAGATGTAAGCTGAGGATTGTCAAGAAGAGCTGTGTTGGTACCAACCATAATAGCTTGTACTTCTGTACGTAATTTATGAACAAAGGCTGATGTAATTGTACTAGACAATCGAACAGCACTTTTTTCATCATCAATTGACCTGATACCATCAATAAATCCATCTTTACTTTGAGCCCATTTCAGTATAATAAAAGGGCGCTCATAGTTTTGATTAACAAAAAACACTCTATTTTGAATTGAAGCCATTTCACTCAATACCCCAACAACAACCTCTATGCCTGCATCTTCCAATATTTTAATTCCCTTTCCAGCTACTGCAGGATTGGGATCGGTAACAGCGATTACAACTTTAGGTATCCCACTTTTCACAATAAGTTCAGCACAAGGCGGAGTTTTGCCATAGTGAGAGCAAGGCTCAAGCGAAACATATATAGTAGAAGTAGCAAGGCGAGACTTGTTTACAACAGCGTTTATGGCATTAACCTCAGCATGTGCACATCCATATTGTCGATGATATCCTTCCCCAATAATCTCTCCTTTGTCCACAATTGCTGCACCAACCAACGGGTTAGGCATGGTACTTCCTTTACCCTTGTTGGCTAATTGAAAACACCGCATCATATATTTTTCGTCAATCGTCATTTTATGTATCTTTGTTCGATAAATATTAAATATAAAAACATTCGGTAAATGCTAAGCATCAGAGACTATATTAAGGGTGAACTAAATTCCTTATACTCGAAAGAAGAAATATCTTCCATCAATCAAATTATACTTAAATCTAAATTTAATATATCATTGATTGATTCTCTGAACTACAAACTTAATAATTTATCCGATTTACAGCTTAATATTCTCAATGAAATAATTGAGAAACTAAAGACAAAGGAACCCTTACAATATATCTTAGGTGAAACTTTTTTCTACAATATGTCATTTACTGTTAACAGAAATGTATTAGTACCTCGACCTGAAACCGAAGAGCTTATTGAGTGGATTATTGATTGCGAGAGAGGCAATAATATATCAATTCTTGATATTGGCACTGGAAGTGGTTGTATAGCTATCACTTTGGCAAAAAATATTTTAACAGCCAAAGTACATGCCTGGGACATTTCAAGCGAAGCACTAGAAGTGGCAAAACATAATGCAAAAAGAAACGATGTTATAGTTGATTTTGCTCAAAATGACATACTAAATATGGACAACCACAACCAATTGTTTGATGTCATTGTAAGCAATCCACCTTACATTACTCAATCAGAAAGTAAAATGATGCATCAAACAGTTCTTGATTTCGAACCACACATTGCACTTTTCGTTCCCGATAGCAATCCTCTTCTGTTCTACGAGCATATATCTCATTTTGCGATGAACCACCTAAGAAAAGGGGGGAGCCTTTACTACGAAATAAATCAAAATAATGGTGAGGATACTAAAAGCTTGCTTGCTAATATGGGGTTTGTTAATATAGAACTACGTCACGACATTTCAGGAAACGAGAGAATGATAAAAGCTACTAAACCATAATAAGTGATGGAACAAAAAGACACAAAAGTAATAAGTCAGGAGAATGCACTGAAACGCATGATGAGAATTTGCTCTCGGAAAGAGTACAGCACATACGACATAAAGCAAAAGCTTTATAAGCTACAACAATCTCAATCAAGCATCGACACTATAATATCGGAATTAACAAAAAACAAATTCATCAATGACGAAAGATTTGCTAGAAGTTTCATAAAAGACAAATTACAATTCTCTAAATGGGGAGAAGTAAAGATTAGATATTCATTGAGACAAAAGCAAATATCCGACTCCCTAATAGACGCAGTCATTGAAGAGCTAGCACCCAACTCATTGAATGAACACCTGCAAACAATAGTTGCAAGAAAGTATCAAAGTGTAAAAGGTGAAACAGTGTACGAAAAGCGGACAAAAGTTATAAGATTTGCATTAGGAAGAGGATTTAATATGAAGGACATCATAAAATGCTTAGACAAGATATCAACATCAGATGAAGAAATATGGTAAAACTATTCAAACACTTACAAAATCTATTTTTTGATAACACCTGCCCATCGTGCAAGAAAAATATTCTTATAAAAAATGAGTACATTTGTCTGCAGTGCATATACTCACTACCTAAAACTAACAACTACTTAAAGCCTAACAATTCAGCTGAGGTGATGATGGCTGGACGATTTCCTTTTGAAAGAATTGCCACATATTGCATATTTAGCAAAGAAGGCACATTGCAGCCACTAATACACAGCCTGAAGTATAAAAACAATAAAAATATTGGACTACAATTAGGCAGAATGTTTGGCAAAGATATACATAACAGTAGCTTTGTAGAAACTGTTGACTTCATAGTGCCAGTACCACTACATAAAAAGAAATTAAAATCAAGAGGATACAATCAATCAGAGATTATAGCAGAAGGAATTTCAAGTGCCATTTCGAAATCCTTATCAAATGATAACCTCATTCGTGAAATACACAATCCATCTCAAACAAAGCTTTCTAAATCTCAAAGATGGGACAACGTAGAAGGTATTTTCAAACTGACTAACCCTGATCAATATAATAACAAACACATATTGCTTGTAGATGATATTATAACCACAGGCTCAACAATTGAAGCTTGTGCGAAGGCTCTACTTGAAGCTAAGAATATAAAAATAAGTGTTGCCACCATCGGTGAAGCGATTTATTTATAGATTGTATTAAGAAAATTAATTATCCACAAAGTCGGGCTTTCCCAATAAAAACTACTATTTTTGCACTTGATCTGAAAATTAATTTACAAATTGACATTATGAGCATTGTAGAAAAGCTAACTGCAGAAAAACTTTTAAAAATTAAAGCTATAAAGCTACAACCCTCTAACCCTTTCACATGGGCTTCAGGATGGAAGTCGCCAATATATTGCGACAATAGAAAAATAATGTCCTATCCAGAGGTTAGAAATTATATCAAGATAGAGTTTGCAAGATTGATACTTGAGAAGTATCCAAATGTAGAGGCCATTGCTGGTGTAGCCACAGGTGCTATTGCCCCAGGTGCTATCGTAGCTGATGCATTAGGATTGCCTTTTGTGTACGTTCGATCCGCACCCAAAGGACATGGATTAGAAAACCTTATTGAAGGTGATTTAAAGCCTAAACAAAAGGTGGTAGTGATTGAGGACTTAATTTCAACAGGAATGAGTAGCCTTAAAGCAGTAGATGCAATAAGACAAGGCGGAGCAGAAGTGTTGGGCATGATGGCTATCTTCACATACAACTTCCCATTGGCTCAAGAGGCTATGAAAGAGGCACGCGTAAACTTAACTACACTTACCAATTACGATGCTGTTCTAGACGAAGCTTTGAGCATTGACTACATTGAAGAGTCAGACCTAAGCACACTGCAAAACTGGAGAAAAGCTCCAGAGAAATGGAGTTAGGTTTCATTTGCTAAAAATTTAAATAATGACTGAATTTACAAGCGAAATAAAGACAATACCTCATAATGACGAGGATATATTCAGAGTTCTTTCCGATTTAAGCAAACTAGAGTTGGTAAAAGACAAGATTCCACAAGACAAGATAAAAGACTTCAAGTTTGATAGTGACTCTTGTTCATTTAATATTAGCCCAGTTGGTGAGATTCGTTTTGAAGTAATAGAGCGTGAACCAAATAAACTGGTTAAATTCCAGTCGGCAAATCTACCCTTTGAAACTTTTCTTTGGATACAGCTAGTATCAAAAGATGAAAAGGATACTAAGCTCAAAATAACAGTACGTTCAAAAATTAATCCTTTGATGAAAGGAATGGTAAGCAAACCATTGCAAGAAGGTATAGATAAGATTGCAGACATAATCTCGTCACTACCTTTCGATACGATATAAAGCCTAACAAGGCTATAATAAAAAAGACTGCAACTATTTTTCTAATTTAGTTTGCAGTCTTTATTTTTTATAATCATTTCGTATTATGCGGCTTCATCTTGAACCTCGTCAGCTTCTGAATCTACACCCATCTTTCGCTCTGCGGCTTTTTTACAAGTAGCACATAGTTCCGAATCGCCAATCTTACGCTCCTCCCATGCTTCTGCCACTGTGCCACTATTTTGATCGCGATTTCTAATATGCTGACAATCTGAATCTAGGTGATATTTTCCACCATGATTGGTCCAATATACAAAGTCAACACCATTATTAAGACTCTTAATAAGATCAGTTTGCGCATTAATCTGTTCAGTATATTTTTCAATAGATGGAGGATTAAAATCTATTCCTGTTATGCTTGCAGCCAATAGTGCCACGACACCAATTGTGCCTACAATACCCTTTGTTTTGCCATCTAAATCTTTATTGGTAAATATCAACAAAACTAGTGGCAGAAAAGCCAATACAGCCATGATTGCTCCAAGCTGATTTTGAACAAAGAATTTAAACTTATCCTTTTCAGAGGCAGGATCTAACTTGTTAGATTTTTTCCACAATAGAGAACCAGTGATTGATAATGCCAAAATAACTACAATAGCAACAATCAACATCACCATAGTTTCATTACCTATAAGCTTTAATATTGCAAACACCTCACCAGCAATAGCGATAAACCATGCAAGCATTGCAAATAATCTCAACTGTTTAGCTTTGCCTTTAGCCTCGTCCGAAGCAACAAAAATTTTCTTTTCCGTCATAATATTTAGGTTTAGTTTGACTAATTTCAAAAATCTTATCAAAGATAGAAGATACGACTTGATTATGCAAATCAATAGGCTTAAAATAGAGAATTACAACCAACAATTAATAAAGTCGATCTACTCCTCATTCAGAACCTTAACTAGCTTTTGCACAGCCTCATCTACTGATGCCTCGCTTTGCAAAAGTGTTACAAACTTACTACCAATAATTGCTCCAGACGAATAAGCACATGCAGAGTCAAAAGTCTTTTTATTTGAGATACCAAATCCTATAAGGCGTGGATTTCTTAAATTCATTCCATTAATACGCTCGAAATACTTAACATTTTCATCACCAAATGTGCTTTTTGCACCTGTAACTGATGCTGATGATACCATATAGATAAATCCATTGCTATTTTCATCAATAAGATGAATGCGCTCCTCAGAGGTCTCGGGAGTTATCAACATAATCATATGCAGATTATGGGAATCAGCAATTTGCTTATAGTGCTTGATATATTGCTCGTATGGTAAATCGGGAATAATAAGACCATCAATACCACAGTCTTTTGCTTCACTACAAAAATTTTCAAATCCAAATTGCAATATAGGATTAAAATATCCCATTAACACCAATGGTATTGACACTTGACTACGAACATCCTTAAGTTGTTTGAACAATACCTTCAAACTCATTCCATTATTTAAGGCCTGAGTTGCCGAGGCTTGTATAACTGCACCATCAGCCATTGGATCACTAAAGGGAATACCTATCTCGACAAGATTTACACCATTTCTTTCCAATGCTTTAAGAACTGGAACAGTGTCATCTAAATTGGGATATCCTGCAGTAAAATAAACTGATAATATATCTTTGCTCTTGTGTTTAAATAAATTGTCTATTCTATTCATTTTGTTTTATTTGTTTAATAAAATGCTCTATTTTGCTTATATCTTTCAATGCGGGAGACACCTCAAACTTGCTGTTGACATCTAGTCCTATTAGCTTAGGATGATTAATATTCAACAACTCATTCGCATCTTCTATGGACAGTCCACCACTTAGCAGGAATGGTGTTTCACCATCATAATCTGACAATATGCCCCAATCAAACTTTTTACCTGAACCTCCGAATGATTCGGTTTTTGTATCGAACAAGAAATACTTACATGTATGCTGATAACTTTTTACTAGTGACGAAGGAAAAACATCGTCAACCGAAAAGGCCTTCATGACTGTAAAACCACCGATAGAAAGCTCACTACAAAAGCTTGGAGATTCATTACCATGCAATTGAATTATATCTAGTGAGAACTTACTACTAATTTGCTTTACAACAGTAATTTCCTCATTCACAAATACCCCTACACGCTTTGCATTTATGGGCATCTTGTTTGGCACAGTATCAACATATCTAGACGATTTGGGATAAAATATAAACCCCATCCAATCAACACCTAACTTATCTACTGCGACAATGTTTTCAGAATCACGCATACCACAGACTTTAAGTATCATATGTACTATATTTTGTCTATAAAATCCACAATTTCATCACCAGGATTTCGCTCCTTCATAAAGTGCTCACCAATGAGGAACCCCTTATAGCCCACCTCTCGCAACGTTGCTACTGTTTGTGGAGAAGATATACCGCTTTCGGCAACCCAAATAGCATCTTTTGGAAGGAGCTTTGCCATTTGAAATGACTTATCAATC
>JAAYFB010000246.1 GCA_012728465.1 Proteiniphilum sp.
AACTGCCATTTATATACATAAATAAGAGTGCAGAGAACCAAAAACTACCATAATTAAGTGATGGAGAGAGTAAAAATGAGTCAACACTATTAAAACTCTTTAATATGGACACCAAAACTTAACAATAATTGCGAATGAAAAATGATAATGATAGTGTTTTAAATTTATATCTGTCAATGTCATTCGACATTTTGAGTTTTCGCGATTAAAAACAGTCAATAACGTTTGACATTTTGAGTGTTTTGAAATTATAATGGTCAATGTCGTTTGACATTTGGGGGTAATTAATTGAAAAAAATAGACAAATTCATAATAATAAGCATAGCTTATGTGCTTAAATGTGTGGTAGTGAAAGCTAAAGAATGATATTACACATAAACGTAGATACAGCTAAATGGGGGTCATATTTGTGTGTGAGATAACTATTAATTATCTTTCCAAACAGCTTAATTAAGTGGTAAATTAATTATCTTTGTTTTTAAATATTCATCAAAGCTACGAATTATAATGGCGCTAAGACAACATCAGGAAATAAAACAAACTCAAAAATTATCACCGGCACAGATGCAGATGATAAAACTTATTGGACTAAACTCGTTAGAGCTAGAAGATAGAGTTAAGCAAGAGATGGAAGAAAATCCTGCACTTGAGGAGGGGAATATTATTTCGGATAAGGACACATTGCCCGAAAGTGATGGAAGCGACATTAGTCAAGAGGATATAGCTATGGGCGATTATCTTTCGGAAGATGATATCCCGCAATATCAAATAAATAGATGGAAAAATGAACAAAACACAGGGTTTATTGAGTCAATAATAACTGAAGACACTAGCCTCTACAATTTCTTAATAGAGCAAGTGAGACTACTAGAGCTGACCGAGCAAAACGAACTAATTGCTGAATATATTATCGGCAACATAGATGAAAGCGGTTATTTAAGTAGAGGCCTTCAAGCCATAGCTAACGATTTGTTGATTCAAGAGCAAATTGAAGTGAGTGTTGATGAACTTGAAAGCATTCTTTTAAAAATTAAAGATTTAGATCCCGTAGGTGTTGGGGCAGCAGACTTGCAAGAGTGCCTTTTAATACAACTAAATCGGAATGAACAGAGCTACTATAATGAGTTGGCACAAATCATTATTCGAGACTATTTTGAGGAATTCTCAAAAAAGCAATACGATAGGATATTACAAAATATGGAAATATCCAAGGATGATTTGAAAGAGGCTATTTCTGAAATAACCTCGCTCAATCCTAAGCCTGGCAATGTGTTTGGTGGTGCTGTGGAAACACATCTGAGCGATATTACGCCCGATTTCATCATAGAGTCGTATAATGGTGAGATTACAATGCATTTGAATAAAAGAAATGCTCCCGAGCTTATTATAAACCGAAGTTTCTCTGAGATGATAAAGGGTTACGAACAGAACAAGGAGGGCATGAGCACCGAAAACAAACAAGCCCTTATGTTTATTAAGCAAAAGGTGGATAATGCAAAGTCGTTTATCGATGCGATAAAACAAAGACAAGACACACTTCAAAGAACAATGGAGTCAATAATAAAATTTCAATACGACTTCTTTATTAGTGAAGACGAAACAATGATACGCCCCATGATTCTGAAAGACATTTCAGAAGATATTGATCTCAATATTTCTACAGTGTCAAGAGTAAGTAGCAGCAAATATCTTCAACTTAATGGTAGCATATACCCACTAAAATTTTTCTTCTCCGAAGCTATGCAAAACTCTGATGGTCAGGATGTGTCATCAATCGAAATAAAGGCTATATTAAAACAAACAATAGATAGCGAAAACAAATATAAACCTTTGTCGGATAGTCAGATAACTAAAATATTGAACGACAAAGGATACGTCATAGCACGTCGCACAGTAGCCAAATATAGAGAACAATTAGGTATTCCTATGGTTCGTCTGAGAAAAAAACTATAACTTTGTAAGTTTCAATTATATTACAAATAAGAATGAAGCAATTATCAATTACAATATCCTCCTTTATTTCCTCTCTGTTTCAACCGCTATTGATGCCCGTATTCAGCATTTTACTCCTTTTCGTATATACACCACACTTTAGTCATGCATACGCAAAGCAGTATTGGCACATCTTAACGCCAGCCATAGTATTCTCTTTTGTGGTGCCGGGCATACTAATATTTGCGGTTTACAAAATGAATTTAATATCTGACTTATCTCTAAAAGTCAGAAAAGAGCGATTCATTCCATACCTGATTGTATTAACGTCATACGTCATGATGATAATCTATTATCAACGAATGGGAATGCCTGGATGGTTTTTGATGCTCACGTCTTCATCTATTTTCGTAATTCTTGTTGCCATATTTATTACTATTTGGTGGAAAATAAGTGCTCACATGTTCGGAGTGGGAGGACTGTTAGGTGGAGTGATGGCTGTGAGCTATTTCATAGAAAAATCCAATCCATATCTATTACTCATATTTTTGTTTATTATGGCAGGCAGCGTTGGCACATCACGACTTATACTAAAGAGACACACCCCAGCACAAGTGCTAGGTGGCTTTTTATTAGGATTCACCATTTCTTTTGCCTTTGTTTGGATTGGAGCATAAAAACATTTTGTAGCCTAAAAAATAAGTGCTACTTTTACAGTCAGAAACAAAATAATGAATAAACCATTAAATTAAAAATTAGATCCTATGAATTTCCCAGAAAATTTAAAGTATTCAACAGACCATGAGTGGATTAGAGTTGAAGGTGATGAAGCTTACATTGGCATTTCAGATTTTGCACAAAGCGAACTTGGAGAGATTGTTTTTGTAGATATCGACTCCGAAGGAGAATCAGTAGATGCAGGTGAGGTTTTTGGAAGCATCGAAGCTGTAAAAACAGTATCTGATCTTGTAATGCCTATTTCGGGCGAAGTGCTAGAAGTAAATGAAGAACTTGAGGATGCACCAGAGCTTGTGAATGAAGATCCTTATGGCAAAGGCTGGATAATTAAGATAGCTATCAAAGATGCTAGCGAGCTAGACAATCTACTTTCAAGCGAAGCATACAAAGCTGAGATTGGTCAGTAAGCTTTTGAGAGAACAAAGCATGAGAGTTATTCGTTAAGAATAACTCTCATTTTTTTTATGAGTAACAAACAAGGTAATTAAAATTTAGATATGAAACCAATGGTAAGTATTATTATGGGTAGCACATCAGATCTTCCTGTAATGGAAAAAGCTGCTCAATTTTTGAACGACATGAAAGTTCCATTCGAAATAAATGCACTTTCGGCACACCGCACACCTGAAGCTGTTGAAACATTTGCAAAGAACGCAAAAGATAGAGGCATCAAAGTTATTATTGCTGCAGCTGGCATGGCTGCTCACCTTCCTGGTGTGATAGCATCGATGACTACACTTCCAGTAATTGGAGTTCCTATCAAGGCCTCTCTTGATGGCATGGATGCTCTTTTGGCAATTGTGCAAATGCCTCCCGGAATTCCTGTAGCAACTGTTGGTATTAATGGTTCACTTAATGCTGCAATATTGGCACTTCAGATGATTGCAACAGGTGACGAGGAAGTTCAGAATAAACTTCACAACTATAAAGAAGGCTTGAAGGACAAAATAACTGAAGCCAACGAAGAGCTAAAGAAAATTAGCTACGAGTATAAAACAAACTAAGAAATAGAAAAAAGACAGACACTTTTTATATTAATCTTGTAACAGCTAATCATATAGTTGTTGCAAGATTTTTTTATAACCCTTTTTCAGTACAGCACTACAACAAATCTGTCCATTTTTTTGTGTTACTTCAAAAAACTAATTAACTTTGCATTCACAAGTAATAGATATCCTATTAACAACATTGAGTTAGGGAACTTGTACTTATTAAACAAATACGCTGGTGGTGAAATTGGTATACACGCTACCTTGAGGTGGTAGTGCCATTACGGTGTGTGAGTTCGAGTCTCATCCAGCGTACTAAGTTGCTTTAAAAGCATCCAAATTTATTTGGGTGCTTTTTTTATTTCATGCCAAAAGACTTGTCGCTCTCTCTTTTTATCATACATATTTCATGAATAAATCTCATAGATATATTTACAAATAGGAATTAACATAATCAGTTGCTCAGATAGAATATAGTCAATTCATTTAACAGCATCAAAAACGACAATGTTAATAAATTGACCAAAAAATAGACCCTAAAAACAATCAACTACCAGACAGTAAACAATATACCATTTTGCCAATTATAAAACTTACCTAATCTTACAGCAATCCCAACGTTGGGATGACATTAATTATTTTTAGGAATTACAAAGCCAACATTGGTTTTTGTTCAATTATTTTCAGAAGTAGTAAAACCAATGTTGGGATGACAGTATTTATTTTTGAAAACAAACAAACCATTGTTGGGATGAGAGTAATA
>JAAYFB010000247.1 GCA_012728465.1 Proteiniphilum sp.
CCATGACAAGTTAGATGCATCATGCCCAAAATACCTCCATGCTGCAGCATCAATACCCACTACATTACCACCCATAGGTGCATGAGAAGCATACATAGCTAAAATTTCATTTTTTGAATAGGATAACTCGAGCCTAGTAGCTAGAATTACTTCGATTAGCTTTTCGAAATAAGTTCTTTCATTTTGACGCATCAACCTAATTGTTTGCATCGTGATGGTGCTACCACCGCTAATCACACGTTTCGATTTCATATTTTGAGACAATGCCCTCACTATCGAGACAGGATTAACCCCAGGGTGATAACTAAACCACCTATCCTCAAACTCAATCAAACATATCTTATATTTCTCTGCTACACTATCAGTTGGTGCAAATCGCCATTGACCATCAGTGGCAATACGTGCACCTAATAATTCACCATTGCGATCTGTAACCTGAGTGCTGTATGGAGCTTCAAACAGAGTTCGAGGAAGTGCAAAGGCATACCAAAGAAGAAAGAATGCAATAGATATTATTGCAATCTTTTTCCATAGTTTGATTTTTTTAAAAGCGACTAAAATCCTTTTAAACACTCCCATTATTACTGCCTAGCTATAAATATTAGAGATATAGACCATTGATTATATTAAATCTATAGGCTGTTATTTATCAATTTAGTAACAATAGCTTTAGGTTTATGATTTCTATCAAATAGCAGAGGGTAGTTTGTGCGCCCTTTAACGGGAAAATTATTTAGCCAAGAGTCGCCATCACTAACTCCCCACATTGTTACACGTATTATGTTGTCACTATTATTTATAAACATAGTGAAGAAGTCATTCATCCTTTCATTCCAGTTATTCATAACATCAATAGGTAAACCATCAGTATATGGATCAATTTGCTTTTTGTATGTTTCATTATCATCTAGGTCAGCTCCACCTCTCCTACGTGGTTCGGGAAGAGGACTTAAATCAAATTCAGTTATCAGCACTTTTACGCCTGCATCGGAATATTCTCGAATTGTTTCTTCATACTCTTTTATCGAGGGAGAAGTCATTCCAACATGAGCCTGCATCCCAACTCCATCTATCCTTATGTCCCTTTCTTTTAATGTATTAATAAGCCTTACTATTGTTTTTCTCTTTTCAGGGTACCACTCATTGTAATCATTATAATACAATTGAGCATTTGGATCAGCTTCCTGGGCATACTGAAAGGCTAAAGGGATAAACTCTTCACCTAGAATTTCATAGAACTTGCTTTTTCGATATGATCCATCCTCCATAATTGCCTCATTAACCACATCCCATCCAGTAACTCTACCTTTATAACGACCCACAACTGTTTTAATATGATGTTCCATTCGCCCTTTTAACTCTTCTGCTGATATGTTATTGCCCAGATCATCTACACAGAACCAGTCTGGAAGTTGAGAGTGCCAAATCAAACAATGCCCTATTACTGTCATATCATTGTCAAGCCCAAATTTAACAAAGGCATCTGCTTCTCTAAAGTCATACCTATCAGGCGAGCGAAGCAAAGATGCGCTTTTCATACTATTCTCAGCAACTATTGCATTGAAGTGCTTCAATACCACTTTCACTCCAGCAGTATCTCTACCAAAAATTTGACTAGCATTAAGTGCTACTCCTATTTGGAACTTTCCTCTCATTGCATTTTTTAATGATGGCTCTTCTTTAAGTATAGTATTGCCCTGCGTTTGACTAACAATATAAATAAAAAATATCAACACAAATCTTGTTTTCATTATCAATCACTATTATATCCTTATGAAACTTAACTTTTACTCCCCAACCTCTACCCACATGCCACTATTCCTAGCCTGCTCATTCGGTGCATACATTGCCTGACATGATACTGCTGGAAGATAATATCGCCCTTTATATGCTGCTTGAAGTCTCACTCTAAAAGTCTTGGTTTCATTGGCACCAAGATTGAAGTATGTGAGCACTCTATCATCTCTAATGTCCCTATAAGTATAATTAGATACAGAAGGTGATGTTTGTACGTTAGCATCCAAAACTCTCTCATTCAATATCTCCCAACCAGATGCAAATACTTGCGTTAGAGCTAAGTCAGTAAATGATTGCTCTACACCATTGCGAACAGTTACTTCAGCAATAAATTCCTTGCCCTGCTCTATTGAACCTACATTAACAGATTTATTATCCACCCCAACATATCTTACTGATATATCAAAAGAGGCACTAGTTGGTTTTATGTGCTCATCAGTTAGTGGTTGCGTGCTTCTAGTCAGTAGAGCATATAGCTTAGCATTACTATTATTTTTCAACTCTATCGAAAGCTTTTTATTTTGCTCCAAATCTGTTTGATATATTGCTTTTGGTGTATTAATTCTCTCCTTAGCTGTACCATTTATCTTCCAGTCAATATCTATATTGCCT
This sequence comes from Proteiniphilum sp., assembly GCA_012728465.1. GTDB lineage: Bacteria > Bacteroidota > Bacteroidia > Bacteroidales > Dysgonomonadaceae > Petrimonas. The sequence goes on from JAAYFB010000247.1 coordinate 2,410, forward strand.
TGACCCATCTTAGCAGCCAATTTAGCCATTGACACTAATCCAAATGCTGCAGTTTGAGTTGTAATATATCCCGATGAAAGTGATTCTGCAACTGACGGGGCTATAGACATCGCTTTGTCTATTTTATCAAGAAGTACGTATGTTTCAAGTATCATTGCCCTATCTCTAGATGCTGACCCGAAAGAGGCATTATTGAAACTATACTCTTCTACATAGTCATTTACATTAAATACCAATTCATTTGCCACATCACTCCTTCCAGCTATAGCATATGCTGCAGACAAGCGCCATCTAGCTTGTAATGAAAGATCTGATATCTCTCGCAATCTATTCATTGCACCCTGCTCAGTGTTACCACTTAAGGCTAACGCATATAACCTATAAGCCTGTTGCAAATCAGTCATTGAAATGGAGTAGTATCCTTGATATGGAGTAGTGTATGACCAATTCTGAGCCATTCGCTTCTGAAACTGAACCCAACGTAATATCACATTGTCTGACACATTGTAGCCTCTATTTTTAGCCTCTAATAGGAAGTGCCCTGCATAAGTAGTTACCCATTCTGTTGCATATCTATTACCACTCCAATAAGCAAAACCACCATCAGATAGTTGTCTTGAAGATACAACTCTAATTATCTCATTAACTTTAGCACTGTTGATTTTCTTTTTTGCCTCATCTAAAGCCTCAAACTCTTCCATATATAAAAGAGGAAAACCTTGAGATATTATCTGTTCGGTACAAGCATGAGGATAGTCTAGCAAAAAGTTTATATTTTTACTAAAGTTCACACTAGGAAGTCGTGACAACTCTAACTTTGCCCAATCATTAGGATTTATATTCTCAACATCCATCTCGAGTGTGGCGGTGCCTTCTGAGTCTATCAATTGACTCTTAGTTAAAACCACTGGTTGTATAGGATTCCTTATTTCAATATCAATAGTTTCTGTGAAGGTTGATCCATTGGTGGTTGACTTTATCTCTACATGCTCAGCACCAAGCGTGCTATCAACCTTAAACTTGAAATATACTACCTTGTCTCCAGCCTTAGTAAAAGATACAGTCTGAGTAGATTCTCCTATGGGTTTCAATTTACCACCAGTTTTGATAGATACCTGCACTTTGTTTACTCCAGATTCAAGGGCAAAAACATTTACAGGTAACCATACCTCCTCGTTAGGACCAAGAACACGTGGCAATGTTGATAATGTCATTAAACTGCTCTTAACCTCCGTTGTTTTTTCACTGCTTCCATATGCTCCATCTCCACCAGCAACTACCATAGTTCTTACAGATCCAACATATTGAGGCAATGTTACTTTATGACTACTCGTCTCACCAGCCTTTATTGAGTATGGTCCCATGAATTTTACGACAGACTTGAAACGATTAACATTGTTATCAGATGCTTTAAGAGCCTCATCACCTCCTATACTTAACATTGATGCAAATCTACCACTATTTGCACCTATGACTCTATTATATAAATCCCAAGTACGCATATTTAGTGCCTCACGTGCATAAAACTCACCCCATGCATTAGGGGTTTTAAATGCGGTTAAGTCTAATAGACCATCATCTACAATTGCTATGGTATAAGTCATTGGCTTATTCTCCTTTTCACTAACGGAGATTGTAAACTCTTGCTCTGGTTTTAATACATCAGGCATTTTGATAATCGGAGATAATTTGCTATTCTTATTATCAACACTTACATTTTGCACACCATACATGCGTATAGGCAAGTCATTGTCTGATTGCGAATGTGGCTGCAACAAGGTTACAAATATATAGAAGTTAGGAGCCATCTCTTTTGTGATATTTATTGTAAGCGTGGCACCCTCTTCTGCTGTAGTTCTAACCCACTCTTTTAATAAAATACCCGAACTATTCTCAATACTCACTAGCGCATTTCCATTGGCACTTCCTGGAATTGAAATTACAGCTTTATCTCCTACATCATACTTATCTTTATCAGTAGTGAATGACAACATTGTTGGGCTGTTTGGGTCTGTCTTCATAGATCTACCGTAAGATGATGGCCAATCAACATAAAAGATAGTGCCCGTGGAGTGCCCTCCCTCTTTATCATTTACCAAAACAAGATATCGCCCCCATTCGGGATAATCAACTTGGAACTTAATATTACCCTTACCATTCTTTATACTGGTTTCACCACTTGCCACCACATTTGCTGAACTACTATGAACATAAGTTGCTAAATCTTCATTCGTGCTATTCCACCACCAACTCCAGTTTAGCTTATATATTTTATATGATGCATCACCCGAAATTCCTTTGCCATGCGAATTAACCATTGCAACATCAAAGTTTATAGGGCTATTTGTCTCTAGAAAACCCCTTTGTGAAGAAGGGGACTTTATTCCTATATATCTAGTGTAAGGAGAATAGAACACTGTTTGAGAATAAAAACTCATATCTCCCCCCTGCTCATACACTCTTGATAAGAGATTGCCTCGCAACATTCCTGGAGCATTGTCCGCAGAGGGTATCCTTGCACTTACATTAGCAGTACCTGATTGACTAAGCGTTCCATTAAATAGTTCAGTTTTACTTCTATCAAACTTTAATAGTGGGTTGTTGAAAGTATAGCTCATGTAGTCTTTAAATGGAGCATCTGACTTGTATAAACTCAACTCTATTTCTGCCTTTAAGTTTGACGCAGGTGCACCATGTAGCCATTGAGAATTAAGAGTTCCGCTAATACTCCCCGACTTTGCCTCAATAATAGAATCGGTATCAAATCTAACTTTCAGCCTATTAGGTTTTATTGTTTCAATACGAAGAGATTTATAAAATGACGCCCCACCCACTTTTAAATAGGCTTGCCACATACCTGTCTCAACAGATGGATCAGTTTCAATCAAAAAAGTATAAAATCCATTGGTACTCTTTGTATTTACTTGACGTTGATAGATCTGATTTTTAGGTGTATATACCTCCAATGTCACTGGATGATCTTTAGGCAACTTTTTATCCATATCCTCCAGTATAAAAGATAAGTAGATTGAGTCCCCTGGTCGCCATACTCCCCTCTCTGTATAGGCATAACCCTTAAGTCCTTTCTGAATCTCTTTACCCGAAACATCAAAGCTACTAAGAGATAACGACGCCTCGGCACTAACCTCAAGGTAACCGATATCGTCTCCACTTGTAGCAGTTACCAGATAGGGAAGCCCACCACTATATTCAATATCTGAAAAACCATTAGCATCAGATTTACCAGAACCAATAACCTGCATTTGATAATTATAGATAGTAATTTCTGCTCCAGATATTGGTTTTGCAGTTGTGATGTCAGCAACGGTGATTGCCATCTTGTCATCTAGGGATGATTTAGCAATTACTCCTATATTAGATGCCATTACTAGTGAGCTAACTATTTTGTCAGAACCTATAAAATATGACGGTTTGCAGGGGTCATCCCTATCCCTCCAATCATATTCGCTCCAATCAAATGACTCATAATAATATGGACTAGACAAATCCCATATTGCATCATCTTCTTCTGATATTGTATTATCAGCAAAGCGTTTCATTGACACGTCCGACGGAATAACAGTTGCACCATTACCACAATTATATAGCGAATAATTGGGGCTCATGGACATTTGAACAATATACATAGCACCTAAATCATCTTTAATCAATTCGGACAAATCAAGGGAGAAGTTGTTCCATTTAGTAAGATCAAAACTTTTATTTTTATCCAATCGTAGTTGCTTATTCATTATCAGTCTTCCAAAACGACGAACCTCCCCATTAGAATAGTCATTGTTGAGAGACTTAGACTGTAGGTAATATTTTATATTATTCTGGTATATCTTCATCACTTTGACATCCACGGCCCACAAATTGACAGCACTAAAAGGTAATATTAGGTTGTCTGAGTTAGGAAGAATATTGCCTCCTTTATCCATTTTAATTTGTGGCTTATCTCCTTCCACTTGCAACTGAAACTCATAATCTTTTTCTAAGTATAAGCCCGATATATTATTTAAGCCTTTATATATATTGAGAGTAAATGCTTCACTAGGGAATGATTCGGGATATATCTTTAAAACATTTTTATCTAGTCTGTAAGTATAATTTTTGATTCCTGATAATGTAAACAATCCTTCCAAGTTTTGTGACACAGAGATGGGGTCACTAAAAGTTACCCTAATATACTTTTCGGTGGAGCTGCTAGTTCTTACATCAACAACGTGGAAGTTATCCGCAGACAATGAAGGTATATTAATTTCACTTTCGTGCTTCATCTTTGCCCCGATTGCTTTACCGTCAAAAATAACACTGTATGTTTTATCATCATTAGTTCTTTGCAGACTATCAATTGAAATTTTATATTTAACAGAGCTTACAGGTGTAGCTCGTACAACTGCATCCTTAGAGTTTTTCACACTAATCATCTTCACCACTTCTTTGGCATCGATAGGATTTGAAAAACCCATTATACCTTCCACACTATTCCAATCTAGCACATCACTACTAGTAGGTGAATATGGCGACAAGTCCACACTAAAGCTCTGGCTATTTACATAAAAGTCAAACTCGAAAGTTTTAAACTTGGTTTCAACGTTAAGCACCTTACCTAGATTGAACTTTACGCGATACTTTTGACCAGGCTTAAGACTGTTAATCTCTGGCACAAAACGAACCGTATTGTTGTTAACCCAAAATGTACTCCCATTTACTGATGGAGATATTGAAAACAAATCATTTTTGACCTCCCCGCCTATCTCTACTGCCGGTATATCTTGCGTTAACTCCACTTGCACAAAAGCGTCTGTGGATACACTACCATAGGTGAATGCTGAAATATATCTTGCAAATTCTACATCTATCACCCTTGCATCCTGCTTGCAAGAGTATCCTAATAATAATAAAAGCAATAGCAATACGAGTGCTTTACTTGAACGAATAAGTTTTTGCTTCATAACTGTTGTTGGTTTATTAGTTTCTTAATTTTTAATTCTGAGTAAAAATAGAAATATAATGATTCGACTAAAACTCTAAATAGGGATTTAATCTAGTCAAATCATCCTCAGAAAATTCAATAAGTACAGAAAGTTCATTTAGTGACTTGATGTCGCCTTTCTTTCTACGCAAATTATTAATTGCTTGTACCTGTTTATAGTTTAAGTAAGGGTGCTTCAAGAGTTCTTTGAACTCTAATTTATTGATGTTAATCTTTGAAATATCAATATCCAAATCTACATACGGAATAATGTTTTGGTATCTATCTTCATCCATACCATATACTTCTTTTAATTGATCAATACTAGCATATCCGCCGAGTAAATCTCGATACTTTACTATTCGTGAAGCATACGAGGAGCCAATACCAGGAAGCTTCTTCCATGCCGAAGTATCCGAGTTATTAAGATAGATTGTCTCCCCTATTTTTAGTTTAATGTTTGGCTTATAATTATTTACAGAGGAGGTACTGTCTTTAATATTGATCTTAACATGAGGATTGCTAGCAGCAATATCTTTTTCAGCACTAAATGACTTTGACGAAGTTGTATAAGAAACATTTTTCTTTTCAACTTCTATACTGTTATAAAAAGAATCAAATGCAGCAACTAAGGAGTCGTTATAGTTTATTACAACTTGAGATGGAGCTCGACTTGCAAAAATAAAATTGGTTATTAGCCCAATAAAAATCAGTACTAACAGTAAAATTATTGCCAGCTGCTCGCTTCGTTGGTAGTATAAAAAGTCTTTCCAGCTCATTGGTATGATTTTATAAATGGTAAAGATAAAAATAATTTAAATGATATTATTATCTTTGACAGCTTATTATGAGTTTATAATTATAGAATATGGTAGAATTATGGTGTTGAATTATGTGTGGATTGCCTTCTTTCTAATTGCTTTTGCCGTAGCATTTATTAAGCTAATTTTCTTTGGAGATGTAAACGTGTTTACGGAAATAATGAATTCTACTTATGACTCTGCTCGTACTGGATTTGAAATTTCATTGGGTCTAACAGGTGTATTGTCTCTTTGGTTAGGTGTAATGAAAATTGGCGAACGTGGAGGAATGGTTGGCCTATTCTCAAAAGCTGCTGCCCCATTATTTTCAAAACTATTTCCCGACATACCTAAAGGACATCCAGCATCTGCGTCTATACTTATGAATATATCCGCAAATATGTTGGGATTAGATAATGCTGCAACTCCTTTTGGACTAAAAGCAATGCAGGAACTGCAAGAAATAAACCCGAATAAAAAAGAAGCCTCTAACCCCATGATAATGTTTTTGGTATTAAATGCTTCTGGGCTTACACTTATCCCCGTTACGGTGATGGTCTATCGAGCCCAAATGGGTGCTGCTAATCCAGCCGATGTGTTTATCCCAATAATGATTTCGACATTTGCTGCCACAGTTGTGGGCATGTTAGCCGTATGTATCAAGCAAGGCATAAACATATTTAATAAAGCAATTATGGGTTTTCTACTAGCAATGATTACTATTATTACTAGCACTATCTTTGCTTTTAGATCAATGCCACAGGAGCAAATAAACATAGTTTCTGGCCTAGTTGCCAACATAATTCTGTTCTCTATTATTATTTCATTTATTGTAAAGGCTCTGCTAAATAAAACAAATATATTTGAAGCATTTATAGATGGTGCGAAAGATGGTTTTAAAACAGCCGTATCTATTATTCCGTATCTAATTGCAATATTAGTAGGAATTGGAGTTTTTAGAGCATCGGGTGCCATGGACTTCCTGATGGATGGGCTAAGAAGCATAGCTGCAATTGCAGGAACAGATACTAGGTGGGTTGACGGAATACCTACTGCATTGATGAAGCCATTGAGCGGTAGTGGGGCTCGGGGCATGATGATTGATGCTATGAAAACATTTGGAGCTGACTCTTTTGCGGGAAGACTATCAGCAGTATTTCAAGGAGCCACCGACACTACTTTCTATATCGTTGCTGTGTATTATGGCGCAGTAAATATTAAAAACTCACGCTACACTATCCCCTATTCACTGCTTGCAGACTTAGCAGGGGTTATAGCTGCAATAGCTGTAGCATATCTATTTTTCGGATAATATAACAACAATAAAATACATATAATGGCAATAATATTTGACTCAGAAAACGTTGAACTTCCTCAAATTGATGAAAAAAAAACATCTAATTGGATAACAACAATAGCTACAAAATACAACAGAAGCATAGGCGACATTTCCTACTTGTTTTGCGACGACGAACAGATACTTGAAGCAAACAAGCAGTACTTACAGCACGACTACTACACCGATATTATTACTTTTGATTACTCTGAGGGCGATACAATATCAGGTGACATACTTATTAGTGTTGACACGGTAAAGTCAAACGCAGAAGAGTTTAATACTATATTTATCGAGGAACTTCACAGGGTAATAATTCATGGCATTCTACATCTTTGTGGAATTGATGACCTATCAGAGGAAGATGAATCAAAAATGCGAATGGCTGAAGATGATGCTTTAAAACTACTCATGCAATTAGGCTAAACACAACACACCTTTATATCAAGCTCATCCACAAATAAACCATTACACAGTCCCATATTGGAGGTTATTGACTCTTTTTTCTATCTTTTCCTATGACTTCCACCACCTTTTTAAGCAAGAAAAATCAAAACTGAAAAGTTTTTCAGCCCATTTTCCGTA
>JAAYFB010000248.1 GCA_012728465.1 Proteiniphilum sp.
GCAATAAGGAAAGTGCCAGTGAGGGGTGCATGCATCACTCCAGCCATCACCCCAGCCATGCCTAAAAGAGCAAAGTTTTCTTGTGGCAAATAGTCTGAAAAACCAAGTTGATTGAGTGTGTATGAAAAAACAAAACCTAACACACTGCCCAAAAACAATGTAGGTGCAAATACCCCCCCCGTACCACCACCACCATTGGTAGCACTTGTTGCAAATATTTTTAATAATAATACCAAACCCAGAAACACCACTATACCCCATCTAGTTTGCAGGCTATAAAATGGGCTACCATTCAATAGTTCTTTAAACTTCTCTCCTCCCGCCAGAAGAGTATCTATCGAACTATACCCCTCACCATACATTGGCGGAAACAAAAATATCAATAAACTTAGTGTGATTCCACCCACCACAAATCGCTTCCATGGCTTTAACTTTGCTAAAAAGTCCTCATTCTTGCTCATAGTCCATGTAACATATAGCGAAAGAAAGCCACAGGCAATGCCCAGCAAAATTACATATGGTATGCGCTCAAGCAAAAACTCCTCAACTTGCGAATAGGCAAACATAGCATCTGTGCCAGTAAGCATATATGATATGGTGGTTGCAGTAACGGCAGTAACTAGCAATGGAAGTATTGATGCCATTGTCAAATCAAGTAATAATACCTCAATAACAAACAGAATGCCTGCAATGGGTGCTTTAAAGATACCTGCTATGGCTCCCGCCGCGCCACATCCTACGAGCAACATCAGTTTACGCTGATCGAGCTTAAAGAAACGGCCCACATTAGAACCAATTGCAGAGCCCGTGAGTACGATAGGTGCTTCCGCCCCCACCGAACCACCAAAACCAATGGTGATAGAACTTGCAACAAGCGACGAGTACATATTGTGTGGCTTTAGTCGGCTTTTGCGTTGCGAAATGGAGTGTAGTATTTTAGTTACACCATGGCTAATGTCATCCTTAACCCAATACCTTACATACAAGCCAGCCAAAAGTATCCCTATTATGGGATACACTAGATAAAGATAGTTGGCTCCTGTTTGCGAAAAGTTACTGGTAAGAAATTGGTGTATCATATGCACCGATGTTTTTAATACATGTGCTGCAAGGGCAGTTAGTATTCCTACAATGAAGCATATGAAAAGAAGAAAGTGACTCTCCTTGATGTGGTCTCTTCTCCATGTATGTAGTTTAGTATATAGCTCCTTAATACTCATTTATATATTTGTAGCTATTACTTTCTTAATATCTCTATTGTGCCACTCTTACCAATCTTAAAGATGCTTGATGGCTTAGTATCTTTATTATCTTTTTGTCGATATTCAACAATGTAGTCCACTGCCTGCTTTATCTCATCAGATATGTCACGAAATATGGCTGGAGCAGGAGCTCCTGAAATGTTGGCCGATGTCGATACTATTGGTTTTCTGAATTGGCGACATAGTTTCATCGAAAACTCCTCTTCTGTTATTCTAATACCTATTGATCCATCCTCGGCAATAAGATTGGGAGCTAAGTTTCGAGCACCATCGTAGATGATAGTCATAGGCTTATCAGTTAATTCAATCAAATCCCAAGCTATTTCTGGAACCTCATCTACAAATGTTCGAAGCTTCACAGGGTTATCCAGCAACACTAACATAGACTTTGAGTCACTTCGTTGCTTTATTTCATACACTCGCTTTACGGCCTCTTCGTTTGTGGCATCACAACCAATGCCCCATACCGTGTCGGTAGGATACAATATTACTCCTCCATTATTCAACACCTCGGTTGCCTTTTTTATATCTTCGTACATATATCTATTTTAATATTTATTAAACTTCTGAAATAACAACACATTTAGAAATGATTTATCATTGGCAAGCCAGTTTCTTAATATTGCCGTTTGCTGATAATCAGCTTTCACAAAGAGAGACAAGCTTGCCTGATTATTCTCCGAAACGTGAGCATAAATTTGATTTAAGTTTAAATGCCCAAAGGCATATCGCTCGATGCAATCTAACGCTTGCAAAGCATAGCCGCGCTGCTGATAGTCATTGTCAATAAGAATTCCAATACCTGCTCGCCTATTTAGCAAATCAAAGTCATACAAATCGATAGTTCCTACCACTGCCTTACTGTCTCGCTCTACTACCATCATACGCAATTGCTTAACATCGTAAATGTCATGAATAGAGTTGGCAATGTACTCTCTGATTACATATCGTGAGTATGGTGTAAATGAGCCACCATCCCTCCAAAGACTTGTATCATTCTCCCATTTATATAGCACATCTATATCCTCGGGCTCTAGTGCTCGAAGATATATGTCAGTATTATCAAAATAGTTATTCATTATCTTCCTCTTCTTCGATATTGTCTTTAGATTTTGTGAGCGATTCAAGCTCCACATACGAGGGCTTACAAAATATGAATACTACAAACAAA
>JAAYFB010000249.1 GCA_012728465.1 Proteiniphilum sp.
CAGTTTTTGAAATCATTTGAACAAAAACCAACATTGGTTTTTCATTTCCTGAAATAATATGAACTCATTCCAACATTGGTTTGAAATAATAGTTAATATCCACTCCTATTTCTATGTGCTTTTCACATCTTTTATAATTGGTTGGACTCATTCTAGCTCTGGTTTGGCTTTATATGAAAATAATTGGAGCTATTCCAACATTGAATTGAGGCTTTTCAGAAAAAATCAATGCAAAACCAACATTGGTTTTGGTTTAAATATTTTCAAGTGAACTAAAACCACTTTTGGTTTTGATGTTTTTGCCCTATTTTACAACATTCATTAACTTTTCAGGCTTAAATATGAACAATATTCTATCTTTATAACTTCAAAACATCATGAAAAGTAAAGGAAAGTAGTAAAACCAAAGTTGGGTTTGCTGTAAGTTTAGGTAATTTTCGCAGTTTCGAAAATGCTTTATTGTTCATATTGTGGCTATTGTGTGTTTTGGTTAGTTTTTAAGTTAAAATATTAACACTGGTGTTTTTCTGTGTAGTTAAATGTATTAACATTGTTTTTTTGCATATGGCTTTATTGTTAATACATTGTTAATTCATGTTCAGGAAAAACTTACTCATTAATTTATCAAAAACATATTCAACTAATACGCATTATGCACGATTTGGAATATGATGGTAGGTTATTTAAAATGTGAGTAGGATGAATAGGGTTACTTTTTTTGTAAAAGCCTCGAATATACTTTTTTGAGTACAATCCGAGGCTTCATATCTATGAATTTATTTTTTTAGTGGTAAACAATAAATTAGTGTGCAGAATTAATTTGCAGCTGGCTTTAGCTTTCCGATTGCTGCAATTTGATTTGACTCTACGGTGATTCCTTTTGTTGCTACTGCACTTTTAATGTCTATAGCGTAAACTGTAGGGTGCTGAGTGTCTGTAGTAGTTATGGCTACGTACGCGATGCCATCTTCAAAGTAGGGAGTGTTTGCAAAACCCTGTATCTTATCAGATGATGGCAAGCCTTTTACGTAATTAAGTTTTTTGTTCTCTCCATTAAAAATGGCTAGCTCTGATGCAGGGGTATCTGTTGAATTGAATCCAGGGAAGAATGGCTCGTCATACATTAACATCAGAAAATTGTCTTCCCCTATATGCCATGTTCGTAGGAAAGAGTTGCCATTTGTTTGTTCTTCAATATTGCAATAATAGCTATTGTCAAACTCATTGGTGCCAGCTTTTATTCTCACTACTCCTGCTGGCAATGTGGTTCTTTGTTCCTCGTTAGTCATTGTTTTTGCATAGCTAGGCGAAAATAGATATATATCACCATTGTCGGCAGGCCAAATCATTTGGTAATATTGTGATCTGTATCTACCAGCTGCGTAGCTTATCTTATCAGTCTTGATTAGCTTAGGCTCTTTCATTTGTTCATTATCGTATATTGCAATCCATGCCTCGTTTGGATATTGTGTCCATTGTAGCTCTCCTTTTTTGTATGAACTGCTCAAGGTTCCCCCATCTTCTGTTTTGACAAGGTGTGGATATTTTACAAACTTTCCTCCTTCTACCTTCACACCATACTGACTTAATCCCATTGGGATTGGCGATGTGTATATCTTGTTGTTGGATTCTAAAATTCCGGCAAGAGTTACAAACTCTCCATTGCCTAGATAATTTTCAGATAATATTATTTCTTGATTTGATTTGTAAGATTCAGAGTTTACATCTAGATATGAAAATAAAAAGCCTTTTGGTAAATATCCATTTGAGTCTTCCATGTCTTTTCCTAAATCGCCTGTGGATGAGGTTATGATGTAGTTTTTGTAAGTACCATATGATGTAAATCTCTTTATTTCGTATGTATTATCTCGCTCTTTTATATTCCCTTTGCTGTCTAATAGATAAGATGAGCTTATTCCTGCATTTCCTTGATTATATACCAATCTGTACAGATACTTATTTTGGAAGAATATCCAGTATGAACCTACTTCCGTTTCTAATCCATTTTTAGTATTTGAAACTGAACCAGAATTTAATACATCAGAAGTTAGCAGATAGTTGGCTTCGCCCGATCCTGCAGCAATGATGTACTTTTGTTCAACGTTGTTTTCATTTCCACCGTTGTCTATTTCGGGTGTGTTGTTGTCGCACGATGTTAAGCTTACAGTCGCTATGACTAGTGTAGCAGCTAGATATAATTTGAATGATTTCATATTATTGTTGTTATTATAAAGTGTATGAATATTGTTATAATGAAACTCTTACTTTTGCATAAAATGCTCTACCCGCTTTCTGTAAGCTGAAGTTGTCATACAGCTTTTCGTCCGTCAGGTTTTGGCATTCAATTGAAATGTTATATTTGCCATCGTTCATTGAATATGATAAACTAACATTGTGTGATAATTGCGTAGGAACATATGATTTTCCACTGCTTCCCAATGCTTCGGAGTAGAGAGGAAATTGTTTTACGAAAAAGTTGTCATAAGATACTGTCAATGTGTTGCCTTTTGCTCCTAAGTTGTGTTGATAGAAAGATGCGTCTCCATTTGCAAACATGTAGGGGGCATTTGGCATTCTGGCTTTGTATGTGTTGCTAGGTGCACCTGTTATTTGTGTAGCTACATTGTCTCTTATGTTTATATTGGTGAAGTTGCCCCCAATACTTAGTTTGTTAGAAAAATTATATCTAGCAGTAACGGTGTATCCTTTTGTTAAAACTTTGCCATGGTTGATATATGCTGCACCATATTTTCCACCACTTAGTCCCGTAATATTTCGTTGGATGTAGTCTTTGATGTCTCTGTATATTAATCCTCCTTCAAGATACATTGAGTGTTTGTCAATTGTTTTGTCAATACTAATATTGAAGTTTATGTTATCACTATTCTCAGGCTTAATGGCTATGTCGCCTGTTTCTAAGTCCTCGTCACCAAACATTTCATTGTTAGTTGGTAAGCGGTAAACCTTTTCGTACGATAATTTTGCTTGCAAACCGTTAAGTATAAAGTATGTTCCAGCAACACCATAGCCAGAGGCATTTATGGATTTGGTAGATCTGATGAAATGGTCTAAAGCATCTGATTTGGCAACAGGGCCTGCAACATATTGACTGTAGTATTTTCCAAACACTGATGCATTCCATTTCTCGTTAGGCATCACTTGATATGACAAACCACTAATGTTCTTTGTGGTTTCCTTTGGAATGGGGTCGTAATCGCTTCCTGGAGTTAATAGTGATTTGTTTGATCTTTTGTATGTAGAGAATATATTGTTAAGAGCTATACTGTGTATATTTTTAAATCTATACTTAAGTGAAAGGGTATTACTCCAGTTGTGGTGCAATGATTTTAGATGTGTGTATGACTGTTCGCCTGCACCTCCCGAGCTGTAAGGTCTTTTCTCTCCACGCCAGTTGAACTCATATGTTGCAGTATCCACATTATGAACAATGTTATTGTTGTAATTTATAGTTACTGTAGCATTAAGTCCTTTAATAAATATATTTCGTTTTTGATATTCTAATGATGGTGCTATAGAGTAACCATCTCTATATTTGCCACCAAACACAATATCTTGCCTCACCCCAGTTTGTATCTCTTTGTAGTATTGATTATAGTTGAGAGCTAAAATCAGCCTATCTGCCCAAGATTTGTTTACAACTCCTATTTTTCCTACAATACTTTCATTGTGGAATGTGTCGTGAAATCTCTTTACTCTTTCTATTTTGTTTTTATTTGTGCTACTCCCTCCATCGGGCAAAAACTCTTTCACCGGAGTGTCAATGTAATAGTTATTGTCTGAGTAGTTTTGAAATGCATTTATCTCGTACGTTAAGCCATTATCAAGAGTATGTCCAAAGTTGAAATATGATTTGTGTGTATTGAAAGATCCATAAGAGTATGAGGCATCCAGATTCCATTTCTTGTTATAATCTTTTTTGGTAACAATGTTGATGACTCCGCCAATTGCATCCGTGCCAAATTCAACAGGCACTACACCTTTATATATTTCTACTCGCTCAGCATAATTTGTGGGAACGTTGTTTATGCCCAGCGATTGAGAAGCTCCATCTTGAGGCACGCCATCAATAAATATTTTGACGTGCTTGCCACTAAAGCCATCCATCATTACATTCAAGTCCGAACCCACACCTCCTGTTTCTCTAATCTTAATGCCAGACACTTTATTTAGCATGCCCGATATATTAGCTGTAGAATTGTGCTCTATGCTAGCATCAATTGCTACAGCATTGAAGGGTGATTCATTGATACGCTGTACCGCTGATTTAGCCTCAATTACTACTTCCTGAAGTGCATATCTGGTTTCATTAAGTGTAATTGATATGTTCTTCGATTCATTAGGCAATAAGGTAATTGCCTGTTCATATGTTTCATATCCCATCATCTGAACACAAAAAGTGTGCGTGCCTGATTTTACTGTAAGTTTATAATTGCCTTTGCTGTCTGTTTGTGTGCCTTGAAGGGTTTCCTTAATATATACAGTGGCATACTCTACACTATTACCACTACTATCCTTCACATTACCACTTATTGTGGCTTGCGAGTTTTGTTGTGAGAATATAGGAGTATTGAACAGACAAAATATAATGATACTAATTGTTGTAATTAGTAAGTAGTTGCGCTTAAAATGATTCATTTGTATATTGTGGATAATTATCTAAAACTACGATGCAAAATTACTTGAACATAGTACATGGCGCAATACCTCGAAATGAGTATTATTGATATTATAAATACCCAATAAGTATGATGTGTATATTGATGGTGTGTTATGACTAGTGGTAGATTTTTTCAAACAATTTATATATTACGATGATTAGATAAACCAACACTTATATATCTTTGTTATCTAGAGATGTTTATGAAACAATATTCTCTTTTCTAATATAACATTTTGCCTATGCCTCGTTTCGATTATAAGTCATTTATGAAAAATAGTGATATGTTGCGTTTACAATTCCGTGACACTCCATTTGTTCAATTAATGAATAAACGCATTTACAATGTTCTCATCATTGCATCTCAATATGATATGTTTATCCTCGAAGATGATGGGCGTGTGGATGAGCAGATATTTAATGAATACACTTCACTCAACTTACGTTATCCTCCTAGATTTACTCAAGTTACAAGTATTCCAGAAGCTATCGAGGAGTTAAAAGTAAATAGATATGAATTGATTATTTGTATCCCAAATATGGATGATCATGAAACATTTACTAGTCTCAAGCTTGTTGATGCTAAGTATCCATATATCCCTATCGTGCTACTGACTCCTTTTTCAAAATCTGTTACAAAGATGCTTGAAAATGAAGATTTATCGGGTATTGATTATGTTTTTAGCTGGTTAGGGAATACTGATTTACTTTTGGCAATAATAAAAGTTATCGAAGATGACATGAATGTGGAGCACGATGTGGAAACTGTGGGTGTGCAAACTATTATGTTGGTGGAAGATTCCGTGAGGTTCTATTCGTCAGCGTTGCCATTGTTATATAAATATGTGTTGAACGAATCGAAAGAGTTTTCAAAAGAGGCACTTAATGATCATCTTAGAATGATGAGGATGCGTGGTCGTCCTAAAATTCTATTTGCTCGAAACTATGAGGAAGCGGTAG
>JAAYFB010000036.1 GCA_012728465.1 Proteiniphilum sp.
GTAAAAGAATCACAAAAAGATTTTACAAAAACTCTAGCTTCATATGCAGATGTATATGTTAATGATGCGTTCGGAACCGCACACCGAGCTCACGCTTCTACTGCACTGATTGCTGATTATTTCGATGCTGATCATAAATTATTCGGATATTTACTAGCCAAAGAGGTAACATCTGTAGAGAAAGTTTTAAAAGAAACTCAACACCCTTTCACTGCAATTATGGGTGGTTCTAAAGTTTCATCGAAAATTGAAGTTATAAAAAGCCTTCTTGACAAGGTTGATAACCTAATTCTTGGTGGAGGAATGACATTTACATTTGTAAAAGCAGAAGGTGGAAACATTGGTAATTCACTAGTAGAACTTGATAAACTAGACCTCGCTAGAGAGATAGTTGCCTTGGCGAAGGAAAAAGGAGTGAACTTAGTATTACCAGTAGATACCAAAATTGTAGATAGGTTTGCAAACGATGCAAACTCGCAATTTACACCTTCTAGCCAAATACCCGATGGATGGTCAGGTCTAGACATTGGTCCAGAAACTCAAAAAGTTTTTGCGGATGTAATCAAAAACTCAAAAACAATCCTTTGGAATGGACCAGTTGGAGTTTTTGAGTTTGATAACTTTGATAAAGGTTCTAGAGCTATTACTGATGCAATGGTGGAGGCAACTAAAAATGGAGCATTCTCACTTGTAGGCGGTGGTGACTCAGTAGCTTGTATAAATAAGTTTGGACAAGCAGATGAAGTGTCGTATGTTTCTACAGGAGGTGGTGCTTTACTCGAGATGATAGAAGGCAAAACTCTACCAGGAGTTAAGGCAATTAGAGGATACTAATTTCAAGTAAAAAGAATACTAATTCGCACAGACATATAAATAAAGGCCAAACTGGCTTAATTCAGATTAAATATTTTCAAAACCGTGCAAACATTACTTTGCACGGTTTTTCATTTTACTAACCCTACATTTGAACTATGTATAATAATTCAAAAGCAAATAAAATAATAATATGAATTCGCTCTATGAGTGAAAAATTATTCTACAACAATGAGAATAGTAGCGTTATTTATCACAATAATTTATTGCAATATTACTTTTGCACAAAACATCAACATTGCGTCTTCAACTAACACAATGCAGAATGTTGATTCCAATACATACATAATTCCTGACAAAAAGCCATGGCGAGTAGCAGCTATAGGTACGGGTATTAATTTAGGCATATTTGGGTTTAACCGATTTGTCACAAAAGAGCATTTTGCATACATAAACCTAAAGACAATAAATCGTAATCTCAGAACAGTACCCGTTTGGGATACTGATATGCTATCAACTAACTTTATAGGACACCCTTATCATGGCAGCTTGTATTTTACTGCAGCCAGAGCAAATGATTTTTCTTTTTATGAATCAATTCCTTTTACATTGGGTGGTAGCCTAATGTGGGAATACTTATTAGAAAACGAACCGCCATCACTAAACGATCTCATCTCTACACCTATAGGAGGTCCAGCCGTAGGAGAGGTTACATTTCGATTAACAGACTTGATATTAGATAATCGGTCAACCGGAATCAATAGAGTATTACGAGAGGTGTTAGCTGGCATCATTGCCCCCACAAGAGCGATTAACAGGTTTGTTACGGGCGAAGCATGGAGAAAAAGCAGGATAAAAGGTAACTACTTGCCACAGATGCCACTAGAAGGCAAAATATCAATAGCTGGACGAAGTGCGATTGACAACGATAAAAGCCAAAAGTATGGAGTTACTCTAAAATCCGAAATGGAGTATGGTGATGCAGGTGACGAAGTTGAAAATCCTTACGAATGGTTTGATCTTAAGCTTCAAGTAGGAATGATTGCATCGAAATTTTCACTAACTCAAATAAAAATCATAGGTGCCCTTCGAACATTAGAACTCTACAACAAAAATAATTGGCAAATCAATGGAGGCATATTTCAGCATTTAAACTATTTCAACCCCAAA